>CANRHK010000003.1 GCA_947630395.1 uncultured Oscillospiraceae bacterium | reverse complement strand
TTGGTCTTGATGAACGCGTCGGGGCCGTAGCTCATGAGGATCTGGCCCTCGGGGGAGAAGGCGTAGTCGATGAGGGACAGGGCCGCGTACAGCTTATTGTCATCGCCGGCCACGCCCTTGGCGGAGATGCCCCAGCCGTCGGTCTTGACGGAGCGCCAGGACTCGGTGAAGCGCATGTACACGCCGTCGGCGCTGGAGCCGTCATACCAGTGGGCCACGGGGATCATCACGGCGCGGTAGACCTCGCCGTCGCTCAGTTTGCCGTCCTCGTTGAAGATGGTCTGGGTCTGGTTGTAGTCATAGGACATGAAGCCGAAGTCGTCCTGGATGTACTGCTCGGACTTGGTCTCCTCCTTCTTCAGGAAGGACTCGGAGATGAGGCCCTCCTCCACCAGGGTATGCATCTTGGCCATGGCGTCGTAGAGCTCGCTATCCATGCGGGAGTCAGCCAGCTTGCCGTCGGTGTCCACATACATCCAGTCGCTGCGGCCCTCCACGCCGCGGACGCCGAAGAGGGTGCCGGCCAGACGGATCATATCCATGCGGCGGCTGTTATTGTTCTCCTCACGGGAGAAGAGACCCTGGACCTTGGCGCCGCTGGCGTTCAGGGTGGCGGAGTTGGCCACCACGCAACGCAGCAGAGCCACCAGCTCGTCGGCGTCCCAGGCGGCGTTCTGGCCGATGAAGAGGTCGGCGCGGTTGGTGCCGTAGTAGCCGTCATAGGTGGCGTCGATGTAGTCGCGGAGCATGTTGACAGCGTCCACGCCGCTCATGGAGCCGGCGGCGTTCATCTTCTCAATGATGTTGCCGTACTTGCTGTAGTCCTTGGTGACCTTCTCGGTGCCGGAGCCGTCGGCCTTCACCACGTCGACCTCCACGGTGCCGGAGGTGGGCATGTAGGGCTGATAGGCGGGGGCGGCGGTGTTGTCGCTGGAGGCGGCCGCAAAGGCGCCGTCGCCGTTGAGCAGCTTCTCGACCCAGTCGGTGCGCATCAGGGGCATACGCTCGATGTCGTTGACGCCGTCAAAGTAGGGGCTGTAGTAGATAGCGCCGGTGTCGGTGTCGCTGACGATGGACAGCAGGACGATGGGGTTGGCGTCCAGATAGGCCTTCAGGTTGGGCATCTGGTCCAGATACTGGCCGATGTTCACCAGGTTGCCGGCGGTGCCGTTCTCGCTCAGCAGGGCGGCGGTGCCGCTGACAATGTCCACCTGGTCCATGCGCTCTTTCCAGTAGTTGAACTCGTCGGCGGCGCTGTTGCCCTGGTACTTGTCCTCGAACTTGACGCCCAGGATCTCCTCCAGCTTGGCCCAGGTGGGCTTCAGATCGCCGGTGAGGTAGGTCTTGCCGTCGGCCAGGGTGATGCCGTCGCCGGCGGTGCCGGCGTCAAAGGAGATGCCCGTGTTGGCGTTGTTGTAGCCGGCGCCCATGCGGATCACGGTGCCCGCGGCGTACTTCTCATGGACGGTGGAGCCGTCACCCTGATTGCCGCCGTCGTCACCGCCGCCGCCGTTGTTGCCGCCGCCGTTGTCGGAGCTTCCGCCGCCGTTGTTGCCGGTGGGGATCTTGGGGCCGCAGCCGGCCAGGAGCGCGGTGGACATCACGATCACCAGAAGGATCGCGATCAGAGATTTAAACTTCTTCATAGTGTCCTCCTTAAATATAATGTTGAATGAATAGGGCCTCGCTTACCGGGCCGCGCCCGGAGAAGAAACAAGCTGTCAATCTGCCGGGGAATTACTCCTTCACGCCGCCCACGTTGGTGCCCTTGGCGAAGTACTTCTGGATGAAGGGGTAGATCACCAGGATGGGCACGATGGAGCAGACGATGAGGGCGTAGATGACGGAGTCGGAGGCGTAGGGAAAATTCCAGCCCGCCATCTGCTCGGCGTCGGTGAACTGCTCCAGCTGCAGACGGATGAAGACCTGCAAAGGCTGCTCGTTGGGGTTGGAGATCATCTGCCGGGCCCAGAAGTAGCCGTTCCAGCGGGAGATGGCGAAGAACAGGGCCACGGTGGCGATGGTGGACTGGCTCATGGGGATGTGGACCTTGGTCAGGACCTGCATCTCCGTGGCGCCGTCCACGATGGCCGCCTCCTCCACCTCGCTGGGCACGCCCTCAAAGGCGTTGCGCAGCAGGATAATGTTCATGGCCGCCATACCCATGGCGATGACCACCAGCCACTTGTCGTCCGTGATGCCCACGGAGTTGAACACCCGCTGGGTGGCCAGGTAGTTCAAATACTGGGGCACGATGCCGGCGGCGAACCACATGGTGAAGACCAGGAAGAAATTGAAGGTCTTCCGGAACAGCAGCCGCTTCTTACTGAGGGCGTAGGCGCCCAGGATGGACGTCAGCATGGCCCACAGGGTGCCGTACAGGGTGATGAACAGGGTGTTGGAGTAGGCGTTCCAGAAGGTGTTGTCCGAGAACATCCGGGCGAAGGCCTGGAACTGGATCTCCTTGGGGAACAGGATGATGGTGTTGTACTCCACGGGCTGCCTGCCGCTGATGGCCGCGGAGACCGCGTAGACAAAGGGGTAGAGGCAGGCCAGGGCAAACACAGTCAGCAGGGTGTAGCTGATGATCTTGAAGATCAATTCCGAGATTTCAAGTTTTCTCTTCATGGCACCCTCCTATTAATACAGCGACGTATCCGTAGCCTTGCGGGCGATGGTGTTGGCGCCGATGACCAGTATCATGCCGATGACGTTGTTCATCATCTCCGCCGCGGCCGACAGGCCGTTGCCCGCGCTGCCGGCCATGCCGTTGCGGTAGGCGAAGGTGGAGACCACATCGGCGGTGACGTAGGTGTTGGTGTTGTAGAGCAGCAGCACCTTCTCATAGCCGATGTTCAGCAGGGAGCCGATGCGGTTGATAAGCATGATGACGATGGTGGACAGGATGCTGGGCAGCACCACGTAGCGCATCTGCGCCCACTTGTCCGCGCCGTCGATCTGAGCGGCCTCATAGCTGGTGGGAGAGATGGCGATGATGGCCGCGAAGAACACGATGCTGTCATAGCCCGCGCCCTCCCAGATGCCGCTGATCTGATAGATGGAACGGAAGAAAGCCGGATTGTTGAGCAGGCCCGCGTTTGCCACATCGCTGCTGATGAAACCCACGGCTTGCAGCGCCTGGCTTACGATACCCATACCGGAAACCAGAGAGCCCTGCTTGACCAGCATGGTCACCAGGGAGGTCATAACGACGGTGGACATGAACTTGGGCAGATAGGTGAGTACCTGATAGAAGCTTCGAGCAATGTTGGACCGGATCTCGTTGAAGAACAGCGCCAGAATGATGGGGATAGGGAAGCCGAAGCAGAGGCCGTAGAAGCTGAGGATAAAGGTGTTGCGCAGCGCCCTCCAGAAGTCCACGGAGAGCTGATCCCCGGCAAACAGCAGCCGTTTGAAGTACGAGAAGCCGGAAAAGAACTGCTGGGAGACCGGCTTGACCACGTCGGCCACCTTGAAGCAGCTCAGGAGCTCGTACATCGGTAAGTATCGCCACAGGAAGAAGACCAGCAGCATGGGAACCAGCATAAGATACAATCGCCAGTCCTTCATGATGGTCAGTCCGACGTGGCGCCAGTAGTGCTTTTCCACATCATCCCGAACCGCCTGCTCCGGACTTACTCGGTAGACGCCTTTTGCTTTATCGTACTCGAGGAAATCCGTTGCCCTAACTTTCATAGTTTACCTCCTTTTTTATTCCTCCTCCGCGTTGACGCGGAGCAGGTAATGTTTTTGATCCTCATAGACACCGTCCAGCTTACGCGCTATCCAGATGATCACGAAAGTAAATAAGTAGGAGAGGCTGTCCGTGGTAAAGAACCCCAGGACGCTCCCTCCTCCGGCGCGCAACGCCGCCGCCAGCGCCGCCCTCCCGGCGTGCATCAGAAGCTGCACCAGGAGGGGAAACACCAGCGCCAGGTTCCCCGTGCGCACCCTCTCCTTCCCCGCCGCTTTCAGCAGAAAAAGGGCGGCCATGGAGAGCAGATTGCCCGCGCAGTAGATGACATACTGCTTCGGGCTGCCCCCGGCGAAGAGGCAATAAATGGCGCCCGCCTCCACCGCGTGAATGCCGCCCCACGCGCCCCAGCGCATGTACACTATGGATGTGACGGCCGCCGCTAGGGACACCGTATAGAGCTGATCCGGAAACCAGAAATTAGCCGCGTTGATGATGAGATATTCAAACACCGCCAGCATCAGCGCCATCAGCGCCAGATCAATGGCCCGGTATTCCTTCCATGTGCGCTGTTTCTTCATCATTCACTCTTTGTACAGGTTGTACAGGGACGTTTGTTTTGTGAAATAAAACAAACAGCGCGTACGCGCTGGGGCGGTCTCCCGCCCGGTCTCCTGTATGTTACAAAAATTTTACAATATCTTTGTGCAATGTGACAAGAAAGCACTCTTTATTTCGCCTATTATTATATCTGATTGTACATTTTATGTATATGGACAAAACCGGCCTATTTATGCACAAAACAGATTTTGTTCGCCTCCGGTCTGTGCATGTCCGAGAACAGCCGTTATAATACTGTTTAACAGCAATAATTGTCCATATGTGCCATCAACGCAGAGAGGAGCCGTGTCCATGATTGCCGTCCGCCCTGAACAGAACCTGCGGGAAGTCTTCGACAGCGCCCGTCCCGGCGAAACCATTCAGCTGGCCCCGGGAGACTACCGGATCAAATCCGCCATTTTTACCGGGGGACTGACCATCCGGGGAGCGGGGGCGGACAGCACCCGCATTCTTTGGGACGACTACGCCAAAAAGCTGGACGAGCGCGGCGTGGAGTACAACACCTTCCGCACCTGGACCCTGGCGGTGTGCGCCGACGATATTACAATGGAGGACCTGTCCATTGTCAATGACGCCCTTCACCCGGAGATGAAGGGCCAGGAGGTGGCCCTGACGGTCTACGGTGACCGGTTCACCATGGCCCGCTGCCGCCTGACCTCCACCCAGGACACTCTGTTTCTGGGGCCCCTGCCGGGGGATCTGATTGCCCGGTACAACGGCTTTCTGCCGGATTACCTGCGGCGGGACAAGCCATGCTCCCAGTGCTTCACCGACTGCCTCATTGAGGGCACGGTGGACTTCATCTTCGGCTGCGGGGAGGCGGTCTTTGAGAACTGCGAGATCCGCTCCCTCCGGGACGCCCGTGACATCGGCTACGCCGCCGCCCCCGCCCACGCCCCGGAACAGGACAAGGGCTTCCTGTTCCGGAACTGCCGCTTCACGGCGGAGGAGGGCGTCACGCCCGGCAGTATCTACCTGGCCCGGCCCTGGCGGGACTACGGCCTGTGCGTATTCCAGGACTGCGCCTGCGGCCCCCATATCTCCCCCCTGGGCTTTGACAAGTGGAACGATACCCGCCGGGATGAGACCGCCCGCTTCTACGAGAATCCCCCCGTATCCGGGCGGGTGCCTTGGGTCCGGCGGTAGCGGCGGATATCCCCGGCCGCACTTGCCCAGCCGCCAAATTTTCGAGGCTTTTTTTGTGGATATCGTACAAAATTCAAAAATTTCCCCGCCATAATCACCAAACATTGCCCAAGCAACTATCTGAAATGCACAAAAATCACCTTTTAAGGAAGAAATCGATTGCGTGATTGTCTCGCCCCAGGGAATTGACAAATGGTTGCCGATTGGATATCATAGTTTTGTTTTCATATACCCCGAATTTTTACATCGAGGAGGTACCATTATGCTCACCAAACGGCAAAACCTGTTGGAGACCATCCGGGGCGGTCACCCGGATCGCTATGTCAATCAGTACGAGGCCTTCAACATCCAACTGGCGAACCCCTACGCCATCAATAATCCCCGCCCCAAATACGGAGAATTGAACGTGGTCAACGCCTGGGGCGTCACCTGCTCCTGGCCCACCGGCACTCCCGGCGCTTTCCCCGTCCATACCCCGGACAAGATTGTCATTCAGGATATTGAGAACTGGCGGGACTACCTCAAGGTCCCCGACGTGGTCTATCCCCCTGAAGCGTGGGAGCCCTTTGTTGAAATGGCCAACAAGGTGGACCGCAATGAGGAGTTTGTCACCATGTTCTACGCCCCCGGCGTCTTCGAGCAGTGCCACTATCTGATGGAGATCCAAAACTGTCTCATCGCATTCTACGAGAACCCGGATGAGATGCACGAACTCATCGACCGTATCACCGAATTTGAGTTGGCCTTCGCCGCCGAGGTGTGCAAATACATTAAGCCCGACGCCCTCTTCCACCACGACGACTGGGGCAGCCAGACCTCCACGTTCCTCTCCCCCGCCATGTTCCGGGAGTTCATCAAACCCGCCTACATGAAGATCTATAAGTATTATAAGGAGCACGGCGTGGAGTTGATCGTCCACCACTCCGACTCCTACGCCGCCACCCTGGTGCCCGACATGATCGACATGGGCATCGACATCTGGCAGGGCGTCATGACCAGCAACAACATCCCCGAGCTCATCAAGCAGTACGGCGGCAAGATCACCTTCATGGGCGGCATCGACAGCGCCAGCGTGGACTACGAGGGCTGGACCCGGGAGAAGGTCAAGGCCGAGGTGGAGCGGGCCTGCGCCGAGTGCGGCACCAAGTACTTCATCCCCAACGCCTCCCAGGGCCTGCCCATGAGCACCTTCCCCGGCGTGTACGAGGCCCTCACCGAGGAGATCGACGCCGCCAGCAAGCGGTATTTCAAGTAATTCCATCCCTGCCGGAGCGCAGGAACCATCTTTGAAGAGATAAGGAGAAGAACGACGTATGATTATTATCGGCGAAAAAATCAACGGCTCCATTCCCTCCGTGGCGGAGGCCATTGCCAAGCGGGACGCGGAGTTCATCAAGGCCCGGGCCATTGCCCAGACCGAGGCCGGCGCGTCCTTTATTGACTGCTGCGCCTCCGTGCCCGAGGCCCAGGAGGTGGAGACTCTCCACTGGATGATCGACTGCATCCAGGCTGTCACCGACCTGCCCATCTCCGTGGACAGCCCCAGCCCCGCCGTGCTGGCCCAGGCCTACAAGTTCTGCAAGCGCCCCGGCCTCTTCAACTCCGTCTCCGGCGAGGGCAATAAGATTGACACCATCTTCCCCATCCTGCGGGACAACCCGGGCTGGGAGGTCATCGCCCTGCTGAGCGACGACACCGGCATCCCCAAGAATGCCGACGACCGGCTGAAGGTCTTTGACAAGATCATGGCCAAGGCCAAGGAGTACGGCATCTCCCCCACCCGCATCCACATCGACCCCCTGGTGGAGATGCTCTGCACCAGTGAGAACGGCATCGAGACCAACACCACCGTCATCTCCACGGTGCGGGAGCGCTATCCCTCCATCCACATCACCGCCGCGGTCAGCAACATTTCCTTCAACCTGCCGGTGAGGAAGATGATCAACCTGGGCTTCACGGTGCTGGCCATGAACGCCGGTCTGGACAGCGCCATTCTGGACCCCACCAACCGGGATATGATGGGCCTCATCTACGCCACCGAGGCGCTGCTGGGCCAGGACGACTACTGCATGGAGTACATCAGCGCCTACCGCGAGGGCCTGTTCGGGCCCGTGAAGAAGTAACCCGCCCCAGGTCCCTCGGCCCCCCGCGTCCCCCACACGCCCCGGGCCTGACATATGTTTCATTATTATTTAAAAAGGAGTTTCCATTATGAGCAAGATCGAAGAAGTCTATCAGTTGGTATCCATCGGCAAGGCCAAGCTGGTCCCCGCCGCCGTCCAGGGCGCTCTGGACGAGGGCAATGAGGCCACTGCCATCCTCAACACCATGATCGACGCCATGGGCGAGGTGGGCGACAAGTTCAAGCGCAACGAGATCTTCGTCCCCGAGATGCTGGTGGCCGCTCGCGCCATGAAGAAGGGCGTGGACGTGCTCAAGCCCCACCTGACCACCGGCACCGCCGGCGCCAACGGCAAGGTCATTATCGGCACCGTGGCCGGCGACCTCCACGACATCGGCAAGAACCTGGTGGCCATGATGATCGAGTCCGCCGGCTTCGAGGTCATCGACCTGGGCGTGGACGTGCCCAAGGAGAAGTTCGTGGAGGCGTACAATGCCAACGAGGGTGTGAAGATCATTGCCTGCTCCGCCCTGCTGACTACCACCATGCCCGCCCTGAAGGACACCGTGGCCTACCTCAACGGCCAGGACTTCCGGGGCAGCATCAAGGTCATGGTGGGCGGCGCTCCCATCACCCAGGGCTTTGCCGACGAGATTGGCGCGGACGCCTACACCACCGACGCCGCTTCCGCCGCCCAGAAGGCCAAGGAGCTCGTCGCTTAATCCGCCAAACCCACATCCATCCCAAGAGGGCTGCCGCTGCGCGGCAGCCCTCTTATAGGAGAAACACCCTATGGATCAGGTGAACATCACATTTCTGCCCGCCGGTGTCACGGTCTCCGTGAATCGGGGGACTACTCTGCTGGCGGCTCAGATCGCCGCGGGCCTCACCCCAGACGCCCCCTGCGCCGGCCGGGGCACCTGCGGCAAGTGCAAAGTGCTGCTGGAGGGCCGGGAGGTCCTGGCCTGTCAGACGGCGGCGGACCGGGACATGGCGGTGGTCCTGCCGGAGGCCCGGCGGGAGCGCATCCTCACCTCCGGCGTCACCGCCCAGGCGGTGCCGGACGGGGCGCACGCCTATGTACTGGCCTTTGATATCGGCACCACCACGGTGGTGGCCTATCTGCTGGACGGGCGGACCGGCAAACTGCTGTCCCAGGCCAGCGCCCTGAACCCCCAGACCCAGTTCGGCGCGGACGTGATCTCCCGCATTCAGCTGGCCATGGAGCAGGGCCCCGATCCCCTCGCCCGGTGCATCCGGGAGGCTCTGGCCGCTCTGACGGCGGAGGCGGCGGAGAAGGCGGGCATCTCCCAGAGGGAGATTACCCTGGCCGCCGTGGTGGGCAACACCGCCATGCACCACCTGCTGCTGGGTATTGACCCCACGCCGCTGACCACGCCGCCCTACATGCCCAACGTGTCGGAGGCCCTGGAGTTGCCGGCGGCGGGCCTCCTCCCCATCGCGGAGGACGGCACCATCCGGGTGCTGCCCAACATCGCGGGATTTGTGGGCGCGGATACAGTGGGCTGTCTGCTGGCCACCCGCTTTGACAGGCGGGAGGCGCTGACGCTGATGATCGACATCGGCACCAACGGCGAGATTGCCCTGGGCGACAAACGCCGCCGTCTGGCCTGCTCCACCGCCGCCGGCCCCGCCTTCGAGGGAGCCCGGATCTCCTGCGGCATGCGGGGGGCCGTGGGCGCGGTGGACCACGTGTGGCTGGAGGACGGCGATCTCCGCTGGCACGTCATCGGGGGCGGGGAGGCGGCGGGCCTCTGCGGCTCCGGGCTGCTGGATCTGACGGCGGCCCTGCTGGAGAATGGCACCATCGACGACACCGGCCGGATGCTCTGCGGCAACGAATACCGCTTGGGCGGCACCCGGGTGGTGCTGACCCAGAAGGACGTCCGGGAGGTGCAGCTGGCCAAAGCCGCCATCCGGGCAGGTATTGAGCTCATGGCGGAAAAGCTGGGCGCGGCCATGGAGGAGATCCAGGCCGTGTATCTGGCGGGGGCTTTCGGCAATTTCCTGGACCCCGCCTCCGCCTGCCGCATCGGGATGATCCCGCCGGTGCTGCTGGAGAAGATCCAGGGCATCGGCAACGCCGCCGGCGAGGGCGCCAAGCTGGCCGCCCTCAGCGAGGCGGAATTTGCCTACAGCAAGCGGCTGGCCGCCGGGACGGAGTTTCTGGAGCTTGCCTCCCTGCCCCAGTTCCAGGACTGCTATGTGGACTGTTTGGGTTTCGAAGAAGAGGAGGAATCCGAGTAATGGCGGACTTGGAAAGCATTCTCCGCATGGCGGAGGACGCGGGCTTCACCCACGCCGCGCCCCTGGACCCGTCCACCATTGAGCTGAAGGAGGAAGTCCGGGCCATGTGCGCCGGCAACAGCTGCGGTCAGTACGGCAGGCGCTGGAGCTGCCCCCCGGGCTGTGGGGAGCTCTCCGACTGTGCCGCGCGGATCGCCGGGTATCACACCGGGATTCTGGTGCAGAGCGTAGGAGAGCTGGAGGACTCCATGGACGTGGAGACCATGATGGAGACCGAGGGGGAGCACAAAGAGCATTTTCAGGCGCTCTACGCCGCTCTGCGGAAGGAGTACCCCGGCATGCTGGCCCTGGGGGCCGGGTGCTGCACCCAGTGCGCCGCCTGCTCCTACCCGGACGCGCCGTGCCGGTTCCCGGACAAAATGGTGTCCTCCATGGAGGCCTACGGCATGCTGGTGCTGGAGGTCTGTCAGAAAAACGGCCTTGCCTACTACTACGGCCCCAACACCATCGCCTACACCAGCTGCTTCCTGCTGGATTAGCGCCTATATCACAGCAGAAGCGGCCGGAGGGAAAAACCCCTCCGGCCGCTTGGCGTATGCGGGTAAAACAGTTACTTGGCGAAAGCCGGCTCCTTGACCTCGTTCCCGGCAAAGGCGTTGGGGCCGGGGTTGGACAGGGAGAAATACATCTTGGCGGCCTTGGTAGTGCCGAAGTCCCGGTTGGATCCGGTATCCTGGACCTTGTTGAAGGCGTCCCGGAACATCTGGTTGTGGGCCTCCTCCCGGTTCAGCAGGAAGTCGATGGTCTCCCGCACCTTCTTGTCGTCGATCTGGCGGTACAGGTACTCATAGACCACCTTGGCCCGCTGCTCGGAGGCAATATTGCTCAGCAGGTCCGCGCAGAGATCCCCTGTGACGCTGACATAGTCCCCGGTCCAGGAGTAGCCGGAGGCGTTGATAAGGCCGGGGTTCAGCCCCAGCAGCACATGGGTCTGGATCTCCCCGGCGTCCACCTTCCCCGCGTCCACGTCGTGGCCGTTGAGCAGGTTGATGGTCTGGGCCACCATCTCCATGTGGCCCAGCTCCTCGGCGGCGATATCCAGGAACAGATCTTTGATCTCCTGGTCCTTGACACGGAAGCTCTGGGACATATACTGCATGGCGGCTTTCATCTCGCCGTTGGCGCCGCCCAGCTGCTCCTGGAGCAGGGCCGCGTACTGGGGATTGGGGCGCTCCACCTCCACGGGATGGAATAACTGTTTTTCGTGCTTGAACATGGTCACCACTCCTCTTCTATGATGGATGGGACCAGTATTCCCCGGAAAAGGCGGGACTATGCGAAAAAGGAGGCGGAATCTTCTCCGTCTCCTTTTCCCATTTTTGAGCGGTTCTACAACAGCTTTTTGACCGTTACAACATCCTCCGTCACAGCTTCCACGGTAAATCCGCTATGGAGGAACAGGGAGACGGCGGAGTTATCCGCCGCGATACCGTCGTAGAGCGCGGTGCAGCCGTTGTTCTTCGCGGCCTGGCATAACAGCTCCAGGCCCCCTCTGCCGTATCCCCTGCCCCGGCGCTTCGCGGCTATGATGATATCCGCCAGGTAAATATTTCTTCCGGGATCCAGGTGATAGGCGGTCTCCCCCACAAATTCGCCGCTGTCCCCGTCCAGCAGATACCGGTAGAATCTCCCGCCGTCCCCTGGGGACACCCAGCGATCGTACCAATCGCTCCACCGCTCTCTGGGGAACGGAATCGTCCCGCCCCAGGCGGCGTTGTAGGCCATGGTGGCCGGGTCGCACAAAAGCGCTTCCCGGAACCACAGATCCTCCAGCCGGGGCCGATACAGGATCAGCACCCGGTCAGCCCTCGGCGGGCAGGAAGGTCTTGTAGTCCTCGTAGTTCTTCTGGAGCAGCGCGGGGG
Organism: uncultured Oscillospiraceae bacterium; assembly: GCA_947630395.1. GTDB lineage: Bacteria > Bacillota > Clostridia > Oscillospirales > Oscillospiraceae > Pelethomonas. The sequence goes on along the minus strand of CANRHK010000003.1, from coordinate 24,648 downwards.
TGTCCAGGCCGTAGGGGCACTTGGACTTGCACTGGTTGCAGTGGAGGCAGCCCTCGATCTGCTTCATCATGGCCTGGCTCTTTTCCGTCAGCCAGCCCGCCGCGGGGGATCGGCGCAGCAGCAGGGACATGCGGGCGCAAGTGTTGATCTCGATGCCCGCCGGACAGGGCATGCAGTAGCCGCAGCCCCGGCAGAAGTCCCCCGCCAACTCCTGGCGCTCCTTGGCCACGTAGGCCCTCCGCTCCTCGGTCATGACAGGCGGGTTCTCCTGGTAGGACAGGAACTCGTCCAGCTCACTCTCCCGCTGGATGCCCCAGATGGGTGCCACCGGGAACTGGGCCAGATAGGCGTAGGCCACGTCGGAGTGGGTGATAAGCCCGCCGGCCAGAGCCTTCATGCAGATGAAGCCCATGTCGCTGTCCTGACAGAGCCGCACCAGGGCCTTCTCCTTCTCCCCGGCCAGATAGGAGAAGGGGAACTGGAGGGTCTCGTACAGCCCGGATCGCACCGCCTCCTCCGCCACCGCCAGGCGGTGATTGGTGATGCCGATGTGGCGGATCATGCCCTTGGCCCTGGCCTCCTGCATGCACTCATACATGCCGGTGCCGTCGCCGGGCTTGTAGCAGACCGCCGGGTTGTGGAACTGGTAGATGTCGATGTAGTCCGTCTGCAATAGCCGCAGGCTGGTGTGCAGGTCCGCCCAGAACCCCTCCGGGGTGGAAGCGCCGGTCTTGGTGGAGATGATAATCTTCTCCCTCACGTCGTGGAGGGCGTTCCCCAACTTCTCCTCGCTGTCGGTGTAGGCCCGGGCGGTGTCGAAGTAGTTGATGCCGCCGTCGTAGGCCTTCCGCAGAATGCGGACGGCCTCCTCCATGCCCACCCGCTGCACCGGCAGAGCGCCGAAGCCGTTCTTCGTGACCACCAGATTGGTGCGTCCCAGCCGCAAAGTATCCATTGTCTTCTCTCCTTGCCTGTTTTCCCTCACAGCCATAGGCTGTTGTATTTTCGTCTCTATTCTATCTGAAACCGGGGCGGATTGCAAGTGTTTCCGCGGCAGAACCGGAAGAAAACGGATTTTGCTCCATTTCCCTCTTGCATTCGGCGGCGGGGCGGCGTATAATCATCTGGACAACTGCATGGGGAGCTTGTGTGACAGGCTGAGAGGAAGGTAGACCTTCGACCCAGAACCTGATTTGGATAATGCCAACGTAGGGAAACCGTGAGCTGACACAACGCGCGCGTACCGACTTGGTATGCGCGTGTTTTCCTTTTCCTGGGACAGGTTGTCAAATCAAAACGAGGAGGAACTATCCATGCTTGAAACCTGTATTACCAACGTACGAAACACCGTGCCCCTGGTCCACAACATCACCAACTACGTCACGGTCAACGACGTGGCCAATGTGCTGCTGGCCTGCGGCGGCAGTCCCATCATGTCCGACGAGCCGGAGGACGTGGCCGACATCACCTCCATCTGCGGCGGGCTGAACATCAACATCGGCACTTTGAACAAGCGGAGCATCGAAGCCATGTTCGTGGCGGGCCATAGGGCCAACGATCTGGGCCACGTGGTCCTGCTGGACCCGGTGGGGGCCGGGGCCAGCGCCCTGCGCACCAGCACCGCCGTGAGGCTGATGGAGGATCTGAAGCTGGATGTTATCCGGGGCAACGTGTCCGAGATCAAGACCCTGGCCCTGGGCAGCGGCACCACCAAGGGCGTGGACGCCGACGCCGCCGATGCGGTGACGGAGGACAACCTGGACGTCATGGTCCGCTTCGCCAAGGACTTCGCCGCCAGGGCCGGGGTCATTGTGGCCATTACCGGGGCTATCGACCTGGTGGCGGACGGAGAGACGTGCTACGTCATCCGCAACGGCCGGCCGGAGATGGGCCGGATCACCGGCACCGGCTGCCAGCTCTCCGGCATGATGGCCGCGTTTTTGGTGGCCAACCCGGACCATAAGCTGGAAGCGGCCGCCGCAGCGGTGTGCGCCATGGGGCTGGCCGGGGAGATCGGCTGGGCCAATATGCTGCCCGGCGACGGCAACTCCACCTATCGGAACCGAATCATTGACGCCATTTACAACATGGACGGGAAAACGCTGAAAGAGGGCGCCAAGTATGAGGTGCGATAAAGAGGATCTGCTGCTCTACGCCGTCACCGACCGCTCCTGGCTCCACGGCGCCACCCTGTATGAGCAGGTGGAACAGGCCCTGAAGGGCGGGGCCACCTTTGTGCAGCTGCGGGAGAAGGAGTTGGACCACGACGCCTTTCTGGCGGAGGCGGTGGAGATCATGGCCCTCTGCCGGCGCTACGGCGTGCCCTTTGTCATCGACGACGACGTGGATATCGCTCTGGCCTCCGATGCCGACGGCGTCCACGTGGGCCAGAGCGACATGGAGGCCGGGGACGTCCGGGCCAAGGTGGGGCCTGATAAGATCGTGGGCGTCTCCGCACAGACCGTGGAGCAGGCTATTCTGGCGGAACAGCGGGGCGCGGACTATCTGGGGGTGGGGGCCGTCTTCCCCACCGGTTCCAAGGCGGACGCCGTGGAGGTGAGCCATGAAACGCTGAAAGCCATCTGCGAGGCTGTGTCCATCCCGGTTGTCGCCATCGGCGGCATCGGCGCGGGCAATGTCCATGAGCTCGCGGGCAGCGGCATCTGCGGCGTGGCGGTCATCAGCGCCATCTTCGCCCAGCCGGATATTGAGAAAGCCGCCGCCCAGCTGAAGCAACGCACGGCGGAGGCCCTGGGGCTATGATCCGGGGGGCCATCTTTGACGTGGACGGCACCCTGCTGGACTCCATGCCCATCTGGCGGGACGCCGCGTCCCGGTACCTGGAGGGCCTGGGCGTCACCCCGCAGCCGGGACTGGCAGAGCTTCTGTACACCCTCAGCTTTGAGGAGGGGGCCGTCTATCTGCGGGATCATTACTATTTGGCGCAGACGGTTGAGGAGATCCAGAAGGGGGTTATGGCGATCATCGCCCACTTCTACCGGCACGAGGCCCCTCTGAAGCCGGGGGCGCTGGATCTGCTGGAGCGGTTGCGGGGGACGGGGATCCCTATGGTCCTGGCCACCTCCGGCGTCCGGGAGCTGGCCGGGGCCGCCCTGGAGCGGGTGGGGGCGGCAAAGTACTTCTCCTCCATGATCACCTGTGATCAGCTTGGCACCAGCAAGCGGGAGCCCCTTATCTACCTCCGCGCCGCGGAGCTGATGGACGCCGCGCCGGGGGAGGTTGTGGTCTTTGAGGACGCCCTCCATGCCCTCCGCACCGCCGCTGGCGCGGGCTTCCTGACGGCGGCGGTGTACGACCCGTCCTCCGACGGGGATGCGGCGGAGATCAAGGCCCTCTGCCGCTGGTATCTCCAGCGCCTGGACGACGGGGCGTTTTGGCGGGAGCTGCGCCTGTGAAGCGTCTATCGCCGGACCCCAGATAAAAGTTCTTTTTGATTCTTTTTCTTTCAAGAAAAAGAATGTATGCCCGCGGCGGATTGGGGGCACCACCTTTCGCCGCGTAATAAAACTTCAATGCTAGAAAACGAAAGGAGTACACATGAAAAAGACAGCATTGACGATCGCTGGAAGCGATTCCAGCGGAGGCGCCGGGATTCAGGCCGATCTGAAAACGATGACCATGAATGGGGTGTTCGCCATGAGCGCCATTACGGCGCTGACGGCCCAGAACACCACCGGCGTAACAGGTATTTTGGATTCCACCCCTGAATTCCTACAACTGCAAATCGACGCGGTGTTCGACGACATCCGCCCGGACGCGGTGAAGATCGGCATGGTCTCCGCCGCCCCCCTGATCCGGGTGATCGCCGATCGGCTGCGGCACTACGGGGCCGGGAACATCGTGGTGGACCCGGTGATGGTGGCCACCAGCGGGGCAAAGCTGATCAGTGACGACGCCACCGGCACCCTCCAGGCCGAGCTGCTGCCCCTGGCCACGGTCATCACCCCCAACATCCCCGAGGCGGAGGTCCTCTCGGGCCTCGCCATTCAATCCGAGGCGGACATGGAGTCGGCGGCCAAAAAAATCGGCGATGCGTGGGGCTGCGCGGTCCTCTGCAAGGGAGGCCACAGTCTCTCCGACGCCAACGACCTCCTCTACGACCACGGCGCTCTTACCTGGTTCCGAGGCCGGAGGATCGACAACCCCAATACCCACGGCACCGGCTGCACCCTCTCCAGCGCCATCGCCGCCAATCTGGCCAAGGGCTTCGACCTGCCCGCCTCCATCCGGCGGGCCAAGGAGTACCTCTCCGGGGCCCTGGCGGCCATGCTGGATCTGGGGGCCGGGCGGGGGCCCATGGACCACGCCTTTGACCTGGGCGGCAAGTTCGGGGAGGAGGCGTGAGCAATGGCGGAAAAACGTACCTCTGTCTTTGAAAACGGCCTTATCTGGTTCGGGGCCGGCGTGTCCATCGCCGAGATTTTGACGGGCACCTACTTCGCGCCCCTGGGCTTCACCAAGGGCCTCCTGGCCATTGTGGTGGGGCACATCATTGGCTGCGCCATGCTGTTTGCCGCCGGCCTCATCGGCGGCAGGGCCCGCAAGAGTGCCATGGAGACCGTGAAAATGAGCTTCGGCGGCAGGGGCGGCCTCCTCTTCGCCCTGCTGAACATCCTTCAGCTGGTGGGCTGGACCGCTATCATGATCTACGACGGCGCGCTCGCCGCCGGGGGCGTCTTCAACATCGGCAACTGGATCTGGTGCCTGGTCATCGGCGGGCTCATCATCCTCTGGATCCTCATCGGCATCACCAACCTGGGGAAGGTGAACACCGTGGCTATGGCCGCCCTGTTCCTCCTGACCCTGGTGCTCTCCGGCGTCATCTTCACCGGCGGCGGAACCGCCGCCATGGACGACAGCCTCACCTTCGGCGCGGCGGTGGAGCTGTCGGTGGCCATGCCCCTCAGCTGGCTGCCCCTGATTAGCGACTACACCCGGCAGGCCAAGAATCCCTTTAAGGCCACCGCCGCCAGCGCCGTGGTCTACGGCATTGTCAGCTGCTGGATGTACGTCATCGGCATGGGCGCGGCCATCTTCACCGGCGAGTCCGACATCGCCCAGATCATGGTGAAAGCGGGCCTGGGCGTGGCGGGCCTCCTGATCATCGTGTTCTCCACCGTCACCACCACCTTCCTGGACGCATGGTCCGCCGGTATCTCCAGCGAGTCCGTGTCCTCCAGGCTCAACGGCAAGTGGGTGGCCGTGGCGGCGGCGGTCATTGGCACCGTGGGGGCCATCCTCTTCCCCATGGACGATATCACCGACTTTCTCTACCTCATCGGCTCGGTCTTCGCCCCCATGATCGCCATCCAGATTGCGGACTTCTTCCTGCTGAAGCAGGACTTCAGCGACAGGGCGGTCTGCGTGCGGAACCTGGTTATCTGGGTCATCGGTTTCGCGCTGTACCGGTATCTCATGACCGTGGATATCATCGTGGGCAACACCCTGCCGGACATGGCGGCCACGGTTGTCCTCTGCGCGGCGGTCCACGCCGTCTCCGGCGGCAAAAAAACCAAGGCATAAGCAGTATCTATTCAAGTAGGCCCCGCGGCGGTCCACGCCGCGGGGCCTGCTGCCGTTCCCTCCCCTCTTTTTCCGGGATGGGGGTACCTAAACCGCGATTTTTGTGGTATGATGGACAATACCCAGAGAGGAAGGAGCGGCGGGATGGGCGAAAAAATTCTAATCGTGGACGATGAGAGGGAGATCGCGGACCTCATCGAGGTCTACCTGAAAAACGACGGATACACCGTATACAAGTGCTACAGCGGTCGAGAGGCGCTGCAGTGCGCGGCGGAAACCGATCTGGATCTGGCGATTTTGGACATTATGCTTCCGGATATGGACGGATTCCAGATCTGCCGGAAGATCCGGGAAAAGCACTACTATCCCATCATTATGCTGACCGCCAAGGTGGAGGACGGCGACAAGATCATGGGGCTCACCATCGGCGCGGACGACTATATTACAAAGCCCTTCAATCCGCTGGAGGTGGTGGCCAGGGTCAAGACCCAGCTCCGCCGCTATACGCGCTACAACCACGCGGGCGAAAATCCCCCGGCGGCGCCGGTGGAGTATGATATCCGCGGGCTTGTGATCAACAGGGAGAACCACAAGGCGGTCCTGTTCGGGAGGGAGCTCTCCCTGACGCCTATCGAGTTCTCCATCCTCTGGTATCTCTGCGAACACCAGGGCGTGGTGGTCCCGTCGGAGGAGCTGTTTGAGGCGGTGTGGGGGGAGAAATTCTACCACAGCAACAACACCGTCATGGCGCACATCGGCAGGCTGCGGGAGAAAATGCACGAGCCGGCCAGAAAGCCGAAATTCATCAAAACCGTGTGGGGGGTGGGATATACCATCGAAAAATAGTGGACAATGCGGATTGCTTCATTGGCCGCCTCTCCCGCGGGTTGTGGGAATACCGTATAGAATTTTAGGGAAAACACACGGAGGTATTTCATATGGGGATCACAAAATCAGATCTGTTGGGACAGCTTTTGAATGAAATTACAGAGGAAGAGTGGGAAGAAATTATCCATAACAGCGAATATCCTGTCAATGATTTTAACCGCGGCGTGCTGTTGGAAATGAAGACGGCGGCTGTTGGCGGCGGATCATGTGACATACAGGAGGAACAGGTGGCCAGGCTGCGCATAGTCCTAAAAGATTTCCTGGAGAGATACTTGAGCGACAAACCGGATGCCTGGAAATGGATTATCATTTCCTGCACATATCTTTCCTATATAGCAGAGCGCCCCATGCATCCCATCGATGTGGTGGGTATCAGAGAAACGACAGTGGATGGGAAGCGGATCTATGAGTGCCCCGCCAAATCAGACGATGTTGATACAGCCTGTCATTACTGTGTCTGCCAGCGGATGCCCGGGAGTGGGACCATTGAAAAATAAAGAGCAGCGCAGATTGTCGCAGATATCGGGCCGCATTGTCCTCCGGTTCGTTCTGTCCTGCCTGCTTTTGGTTGCGGTTCCGCTGGGCGGGTTTTATCTGGCGCAGTTTCTCTGCTCGCTGATTGTGTGGGACTACCGGGATCCGCTCTACCGGATTCTGAAAATGCTGGAAGCGCTTTCGCCGGTGATTATGGTCCTGTCGTTTCTTGCGGGGGTATTCATCCTGGCGCTTCTCTCCATCAAGAGGGCGGTGCGGTACCTGGACGATATGGTGGACGCCGCCAAGAGTCTGTCCCACCCGGACAACAATCCCATCCAGCTTCCCGGGGAATTAAACGATATCCAAAATGAATTGAACCTGGCCAGAGAGCAGGCGCTGCGGAACATCGATACCGCAAACGACGCCGTGCAGCGGAAAAACGATCTCATTATGTATCTGGCCCACGACCTGAAAACGCCGCTGGCCTCGGTCATCGGTTACCTGACCCTGCTGCGCGACGAGGGGCAGATATCGGAGGAGCTGCGGGAAAAATATCTCTCTATTTCGTTAGACAAGGCGGAACGACTGGAGGATCTGATCAACGAGTTTTTTGAGATTGCCAGGTTCAATCTCTCCACGATTACCCTCCAGTACAGCCGGATCAATCTGACCCGGTTTCTGGAGCAGCTGATCTATGAGTTTACCCCCATGCTGCGGGAGAAGCATCTGACCTGCAAGCTCCAGGCGGAGGAGGATCTGCCGCTGCGCTGCGACGCGGATAAGATGCAGCGGGTATTTGACAACCTGCTGCGAAACGCCGTGCAGTACAGCTTTGAGGATTCACAGATCGACATCATTGTGGGCCAGCAGCCCGAGAGCGTGGCGATCCGGTTTATCAACCGCGGGGATACCATCCCCCAGGGGAAGCTGGATCGCATCTTTGAGCAGTTCTACCGGCTGGACGCCGCCAGGAGCACCAAAAGCGGCGGCGCCGGTCTGGGGCTGGCCATCGCGAAGCAGATTGTGGAGCTCCACGGGGGGACGATTACCGCCCGCGGCGAATGGGAGGAGACCGTGTTTACGGTGACACTCCCGCTGTCGTAGGAAAATCGTCAGAATTTCCGCAGATAATCCGCGGAAAGCCGTGGGAACAAACAGCAAAACAGCGCCCTTGTTTTCGGTACAATGTCATTGTGCCGAAATAAGGGCGTTTTTGTTTTGCGCGGCTGTTCTGAAAGGGGGCGTCCCTATGTCCAGAAAGCGGGTTACGCAGGTGTTTCCCTCCCTGGCGCCGCTACGCAAATGGCAGAGGAAGCAGCTGTTTTATCTGAAAATGCGGTTTGACGAAAACACCTATGCCAAAAGCAGGGCGGAGGCCCCTCTGCCCTATTTGGTATTTGAAACGTCATCGCTGCTGATAAACGAGAACAGCGGCTATGATGTAAAATTTCAGTATAACAAGGTACACAATCTCAGGCTGGCGGCGAAACCCATCCACAACCTTCTGATCAAGCCGAATGAGACCTTCTCATTCTGTCAATGCGTCCGCTTCGCCGACAGGGACGAGCCCTACCGTGACGGGCTGAACCTGGTGGACGGGAAAATCACCGGCTCCTATGGCGGCGGGCTCTGCCAGTTGAGCAGTCTGCTGTTCTGGATATTCCTCCACACCCCGCTGACCGTAGTGGAGCGCCACGGCCACGACGTGGAGGCCCTTCCGCCCACGGAGGAAAATCTGCCCTGCGGCGTGGACGCCACGGTGAACGAGGGGTGGCTGGATCTGAAAGCGCGAAACGGGACGGATAACGCCTTTCAGATAGAGATCAGCTTTGACAGGCAATTCATGTATGGCCGGATCTTATCCCAGAGGCCTGTGGAGACCTCGTACACGGTGTACAATCCGTCCGTTTCCTATCTCCGGCAGAACGGGAGGGTATATCAGCTGGCCGAGGTCTGCCGGCTGGAAACGGACAAGGGGACCTCCAGGAAAACGGAGAGGCACCTGTACCGCAACCGGTGCGAGATTACCTATAAACTGCCTGAAAATATCGATGTGGAAGAAGAAAGGGGCGCGTGAAATGGAAAAGAAACGGATTGCCGTGATTTTCGGCGGAAACTCCACAGAGTATGAGATCTCCCTGCAATCCGCCTGCACGGTTTTGACGCAGCTCAATGCAGACAAGTTTACCGTCATCCCCGTCGGCATCACCAGGAACGGAGACTGGTATCGCTACACCGGGGAGCTGGAAAAGATTTCCGACAACACCTGGTGGTTGGACAGCGGGCGGCTCATCCCCGTGACCGTTTCTCAAAATCGCTCTGTGAAGGGCTTTCTGGAGCTCTCCGCTGGCAAATACCGCGCGGTGGAGATTGACCTGGCCTTCCCCGTCCTGCACGGCAAAAACGGTGAGGACGGCACAGTGCAGGGGCTATTCGAGCTGGCGGGCATCCCTGTGATCGGCTGCGGTACGCTCTCCTCCGCCCTCTGCATGGACAAGGACCGGGCGCATAAGCTCGTCAGCCTTACCGGCATATCCGTCCCCAAATCCGTGGCGTTCAGCCGGGCCGGCAGGGACGCCGCCCGGAGTAGAATCACGGCGGAGCTGACCTATCCCCTCTTTGTGAAGCCCGTCCGCGGGGGTTCCTCCCTGGGAATGTCAAGGATAGCGGGAGGAGATGAGCTGGATGCCGCCGTGGATCTGGCCTTCGCTCATGACAGCGAGGTCATCGTGGAGGAGGCGGTAGACGGCTTTGAGGTGGGCTGCGCTATTCTCGGAACGGATGATCTGACGGTGGGCCGGGTGGATGAAATTGAGCTGTCAGGCGGCATCTTTGACTATACGGAGAAGTACACGCTGAAATCCTCCAGGATACACATGCCCGCGAGAGTTTCTGCGGAGGCCGAAAAGCGCATTCAGGAGGCCGCCGTATCCATCTACCGGGCGCTGGGCTGCTCGGGCTTCGCCAGAGTGGACATGTTCTATACGCCCTCCGGGGAGATTGTGTTCAATGAGGTGAACACCATCCCCGGCTTCACCGCCCACAGCCGGTACCCCACTATGATGAAGGGCATCGGCCTGTCCTTCTCCGATCTGCTGGAGAGGCTCATCGGCCTGTATGTGTCATGAGAAAGCAAGCCCACTGGCGAAGAAATTCCGGCCAGTGGGCTTGACTTTCCTCCTATGAGATGGTAAACTAGGCCAAACTGAACAGCATATGCGGCTGCGCCGGGAGGCGCCGGTGCGAGAGCACTGCGGGAATCGGATGAGAATTCCGGGCTATCCCAGTAACCGTGAAGCCGACGAACGGGCATATATGTCACTGCCGCAAGGTGGGAAGACGCCCCAGTAGGATGACGCCAAGCCGGGAGACCTATCCGTGTATGGAACACTTCTGGGGTTGGGTGGAAACCGCGCGGACTTTTGCGCTCTTTTGCTGCTCCCCATCGAGGGGAGCAAATTTTTTGTTTCACGGCTCCCTCCCTGTTCAGCCAAAGAGAAAGGAGTCCATACCAATGAGACACAAGAAACTGCTTGCCCTGATCCTTGCATTTGCCATGCTGCTGGCCCTGGCCGCCTGCGGCGGGCAGAACAGCGGCGGAAACAATGGCGGAAATAGCGCTGGGAACAACGCCGGCAATAGCCAGAACGGCGGCAGCGACCAGGGAGATGGCCAGGGGGGCGACACCTCCATTACCCTCACCGACATGGCCGGCCGGGAGATCACCTTGGATGAGCCCGCCACCCGCGTGGTGGCCCTCGCCCCCTCTGACTGCGAGATTCTCTACGCCGTCGGTGCCGGGGACACCCTGGTAGGCCGGGGTGAGTACTGCAACTACCCCGACCAGGTACTGGACGCGCCCGAAGTGTCGTCCGGCGGCGAGACCAACATTGAGCAGATCCTCTCCCTGGAGCCCCAGGTGCTTCTGGTACTCAGCATGTTTGAAGATGAGTCGTGGGTCAAGCAGTTGGAGGACGCGGGGGTCCAGGTGGTAGTCAGCAACGCCCAGGACATCGCGGGCACCTACACCGCCATTGAGATGATCGGCAAGCTGACGGGCAAGGACGCCGAGGCCGCCCAGGTGGTGGAGGACATGAAGGCCTCCTTCGCGGATCTCCAGGCGAAGGCCTCCGGCGACGGCACCAAGACCATCTACTTTGAGGTCTCCCCCCTGGAGTATGGCCTGTGGACCGCCGGCACCAGCACCTTTATGGACGAGGTGGCTAATCTGCTGGGCGTGAAGAACTGCTTCGCCGATGTGGAGGGCTGGGCCGAGATCTCCGAGGAGGAGGTGCTGGAGCGGAATCCCGACTACATCATGACCATCACCATGTACTACGGCGAGGGTCCCACCCCTGAGGACGAGATCAAGGGCCGTGCCGGCTGGGAGAACGTCACCGCCGTGCAGAACGGTAAGATTCTCAACCTCCCCGACGACGAGCTCTCCCGTCCCGCCCCCCGTCTGGTGGAGGGCGCCCAGAAGCTCTATGACTTCATCTACGGCGAATAAGCGGACGTCTGCGGGGGGAACGGCACGTTCCCCCCGTCTGTCTGTGGAGGTGACGGCGTGAAAAAGCGATCCGATCGGTTCTCCCCGGCGGAGTATGGGATCTTTGCCGCGGTGACAATCGCGGTGCTGTTCGCCTGCGTCTGCATCGGCAGCGTCAATATCCCCCTGGAGGACACGGCGTACACCATCTGGGCGGCCCTGCGGGCGCGGATCCGCAGTTGGATCACGGGCGCGGTGCCAGCGCTCCCCGAGGGGCTCACCGCCTCCATCATCCTATCCATCCGCCTGCCCCGGGTGCTCTGCGTGGCTATGACCGGCGCGGCGCTGTCCATCGCCGGGGCCGCCATGCAGGGGCTCCTCAAAAACCCCCTGGCGGACGGCTCCACCCTGGGGGTGTCCTCCGGCGCGGCCCTGGGGGCGGTCATCGCCATCGCCTTTGGTATCACCTTCCCCGGCCTGCCCTTCGCCGGAACCATGGTCATGGCTATCGCCTTCGCCCTTCTCTCCCTGCTCATTATCCTGGGCCTGGCCTACAAGCTGGACTACTCCCTGGCCACCAATACCATCATCCTTATCGGCGTCATCTTCTCCATGTTCGTCTCCAGCCTCATGAGCATCGTCATCACCTTCGCCGCCGACAAGGTCCAGCACATCACCTTCTGGACCATGGGCAGCCTCCAAGGCACGGGCTACACCGACGCGCTGATGCTTTTTGGGGCGCTGGCGATCTTCGGCGGGGCCATCTTCCTCCACACCCGGGAGCTGAACGCCTTCGCCGTGGGGGAGGACAACGCCCGGCACATCGGCGTGAACGTGCGCCGGGTGAAGCTGATTGTGCTGATCACCGTGTCCGGGCTCATCGGCGTGTGCGTGTCCATCGGCGGCGTCATCGGCTTTGTAGGCCTGGTGACCCCCCACATGGTGCGCCTGGTGGTGGGGCCCAACCACCGCCGCCTCCTGCCCGCCTCTCTCTTTGGCGGGGCTGTCTTTCTGATGCTGGCGGACCTGGTGGCCCGGATCCTCTTAAACCCCCGGGAGCTGAACATCGGCATTGTCACCAGCCTTGTGGGCGCGGTGGTGTTTGTATTCATCTTCTACCGGTCCAGAAAGGGGCGCTGACATGCTGGAAGTAAAGGATCTCTCCGTGCGCTACGGGGATCTGACCATCGTGGACGGCCTCAGCTTCTCCGTGGCGGAGGGCCAATGGCTCATGATCGTGGGGCCTAACGGCGCGGGCAAGTCAACGGTCCTCAACGCCATCACCCGTGGCGCGGACTACACCGGGCAGGTGCTCTTTGAGGGGGAGGATATCCGGCGGAAAAAGCCCGCCGATCTGGCCCGGTGCATGGGTGTGCTGATGCAGTCCCACTATGTGTCCTACTCCTTCTCCGTGGAGGAGGTGGTGTCCCTGGGCCGCTACGCCTACTCCTCCGGCTTTCTGGCCGGACACGGCCGGGGGGACACGGACGCGGTGGAGGAAGCCCTGGCCCTCACGGGCATGGCGAAACAGCGGAATCAGTCCGTGCTCACCCTCTCCGGCGGCGAGCTCCAGCGCACCTTCCTGGCCCAGGTATTCGCCCAGGACCCCAAGCTGCTGCTGTTGGACGAACCCACCAACCACCTGGATCTGGTCTACCAGAAGCAGGTGTTCAGCATGATCGCCCAATGGTTGAAGACGCCGGGGCGGGCGGTGGTGTCCGTGGTCCACGACCTGTCCCTGGCCAGGGCCTACGGCAGCCGGGTGCTGCTGATGGATAGGGGAAAAACAGTGGCCCTGGGGGGTGTGGAGGAGGTCCTCATCAGCGCCAACCTGGACCCGGTCTACCGCATGGACGTCCGCGCCTGGATGCGGCAGATGCTCTCCCAGTGGGAGTGAGACAATCGATACGCAAGCCCCCGCGCCGGTGGAAAACCGGCGCGGGGGCTTGTTGATCCTGTTACCAAAAATTCATTAAAATGATGCCGGTACGATACAACTCTGATGCCAGTTGGAGGCAATGATCTGCTAGACTCTTCTCAGGCCCGGGGAGAGCTGTCCGGCGGCCAAAATATTTCCTTCTCCCTGCAACCGCCGCAGCAAAACGGGGAGTAGAAAGGCGAAGGGACCTTTCCCCTGCCGCGGCGAGGCGGCGGCTCCGGCGATAGCAGGATAACACACAGTGGGAACCGTATTCCCGGTGAAAGGACAAGCCTATGAATAGAGAGCATTACGCCAGACGGGCGATGAAGAAGCGGCGGCGCAGCAGGCGGCTGGGCGTGATCTGCGGATGCCTCACCGTCATAGTGCTGCTGACCGCCTTCGCGGCGACCCGGCACGGGAAGGAATGTGTCCTGGAGGAGGTCTTTCTGGAGGCGGGCCGGGAGATCTCCGCGGATCTGTTCCTGACGCGCCAAACGGAAGAGGCGGTTTTTCTCACCGGCGCCTCGGAGATCGACACCGCCGTGCCGGGCACCTACCCCATTGAAATCAAGGTGAACGGCGTCATCTGCCGCTCCCGCCTCACTATTCAGGACACCGTGGCCCCCGCCGGCGCGGCCGTGCCTGTCACCGTGCGTCTGGGGGACGCCCCGCCGGAGGCCTCGGCCTTTGTGGGGAATATCTACGACGTGACCCCGGTGACGGCCACGTTTGACAATATTCCGGACTTTACTGCGATTGGGAGACAGCAGGTCACTGTCCTGCTGACCGACACCAGCGGCAACACCGCGCGGGTGACCTCCACCCTGACCGTCCTCGCCGGCGGGGAACCGCCGGGCGGCGCCGACACCGAGGCCCCTGTCATCGTGGGACCTGAGGAGATCCGTGTCCTTCTGGGCGACGCCGTCAGCTACCGCTCGGCGGTCACCGTCACCGACAACGAGGATTCCAACCCCACGCTGGAGATCGACAACAGCCGGGTGGATTTGACCAAGCCGGGCGACTATCCCGTCATTTACCGGGCCACGGACGCGGCCGGCAATTCCTCCGAGAAGATGATTCTGGTCCGCATAGAGAAGTCCTCTGACGCTATGGTTGCGGAGATCGTCTACAACCTGGCCCGGGAGGTTCTCTCAGAGATCACCGACGAGTCCATGGACGACATGCAGGTGGCCTACGCCATCTACCGCTGGGCGAAATCCAACATTTCCTACGTAAATACCTCCGACAAGTCCAGCTGGATCAGCGGCGCGTACCAGGCGTTTACCCAGCGCAGGGGGGACTGCTTCAACTACTTCGCCGCCGCCAAGGCGCTGCTGACAGCGGCGGGTATCGAGAATGCGGACATTGTCAAGAGCGACACCTCCCACTCCCGGCACTTCTGGAATCTGGTGAATCTAGGGGATGGCTGGTACCACTTCGACTGCACGCCCCGGAAGGGCGAGGGCGACGACTTTTTCCTGGTGACGGACGAGGAACTGGAGGCCTACTCCGGCACCCACAACAACAGCCACGTCTTTGACCCCTCCCTCTACCCCGAGCGCTCCACCGTGTCCGTCCAGGACCAAATCGACTACAGCGCCAAGGTCCTGCGCCGCTGAGGAGCTCAGAAGTACAAAAGAGAAGAGGCACATCATGCATCAGACAAACGTACTGGAATATCTGGAGCAGACCGTGACCCGCCTGCCGGACAAGGTGGCTTACGCCGACGAAACGGACGAGCTTACCTTCGCCCAGGTCTACCGGGAGAGCCATGCGATCGGCAGCGCCCTGCACCGCCGGGGCTGCTACCGGGAGCCGGTGGCGGTCTTCATGCGCAAGCAGCCCCGCACCGTCCCGGCGTTTTTCGGCTGCGTCTACGGCGGCTGTTACTACGTGCCCCTGGACGAGGAGATGCCCCTGTTCCGCATGGAGTTGATTTTGCGGACGTTGAACGCAAGGGTCATGATCTGCGACGAGAGCACCCGGGAGACGGCGGGGACGCTGGCCTTCTCCGGCGAGATCGCCCTCTACGGCGATCTCGCCTCGGGGTCTGTGGAACCCGAGGCCCTGGCGGGCATCCGCGCCCGCCACCTGGACACGGACCCCCTCTATGTGGTCTTCACCTCCGGCTCCACGGGGGTTCCCAAGGGCGTGGTGGCCAACCACCGCTCAGTCATCGACTACATTGAGACTCTGTCGGAGACCCTGGGCTTCAGCGAGAGCACCCGCTTCGCCAACCAGACGCCCTTCTACTTCGACGCCTGCCTGAAGGAACTGTACCCCACGGTGAAGTTCGGCGCCACCACCTACATCGTGCCCAAGCAGCTGTTCATGTTCCCCATCAAGCTGGTGGAATTTCTCAACAAATACCAGATCAACACCGTCTGCTGGGTGGTGTCCGCTCTCACCATGATCTCCTCCCTCGGGGTGCTGGAGAAAGCGGTGCCCAGGTATCTCCGCACCGTCGCTTTCGGCAGCGAGGTCTTTCCCATCAAGCAGTTCCGGCTCTGGCGGCAGGCGCTGCCGGACGCCGCGTTCTTCAACCTCTACGGCCCCACCGAGGCCACCGGCATGTGCTGCTGGTACAAGGTGGACAGGGACTTTGCCCTGGACGAGGTCATGCCGGTGGGGCGGCCCTTCCGCAACACCGAGATTCTGCTGCTGACTGAACAGAACACCTTGGCCGCGCCGGGGGAGGTGGGCGAGATCTGCGTGCGGGGCGCCTCCCTGACCATGGGCTACTACCGCTCCTTTGACAGGACAAGCGCGGTCTTTGTCCAGAACCCCCTCAATGACCGCTACCCGGAGCTTATCTACCGCACCGGCGATCTGGGGCGGCGGAACGAGCGGGGCGAGCTGGTCTTTGTCTCCCGGAAGGACCACCAGATCAAGCACATGGGCCACCGGGTGGAGCTGGGGGAGATCGAGGTCAACGTGAGCACGCTGGACGGCGTCTCCTCCTGCTGCTGCGTGTTCGACAGTGAGCAGGACAAGATCCAGCTCTACTATGTGGGTGATCTGACTCCCACGGAGCTCATCCCCGCCCTGCGGGAGCGCCTGCCCCGCTACATGGTTCCCAACGCCGTAATCCGGCTGGATAAAATGCCCCTGACGCCCAACGGCAAGCTGGACCGCAAGGCGCTGGAGGCGCAGACACAGAGAAAGGAGAACTGATCGATGGACCGTCTGTTGCAAATTCTGGAGGATATCCACCCGGAGGTGGATTTCGAGACCTGCGGCGCTCTGGTGGATGACAAGATCCTGGACTCCCTGGATATCATCGCCATTATCTCCGAGGTCAGCGCGGAGTTCGACGTGGCCATCCCCGCCGAGGAGATCGTGCCCGAGAACTTCAACTCCGCCCAGGCCCTCTACGCCCTCATTGAACGGCTGGAGGACGAATAAGGCCCTATGCTGTTCACATCCTACGGCTTCGTCGCTTTCGCCTCGGCGCTGCTGGCGGCGTACTATCTGGTGCCCCGGCGCTGGCAATGGCCCCTCCTCCTGGCGGCCAGCTACGGCTTCTACGCCCTGGCGGACTGGCGCTATCTGTTCTTCCTGCTGGTGACCACCGTTTCGGCCTACCTGATGGCCGTCCGACTGGAAGACATCGCCGGGGAGCAGAAGCGGTATCTCCAGACCCACCCCGCCCTCACCCGGGAGGAGAAGCGCGCCTGCAAGGCCGGCTTCAAGGCCCGGAAATGGCGCTGGCTGCTGGCCTGTCTGCTGCTGAATATGGGCATCCTGGCGGTGACCAAGTACACCAACTTCGTCATCCACAACGTCAACGCCCTTCTCCACGGCGCGGCGCATCTGCAAACGGTGGACATTCTGGTGCCCATGGGCATCTCCTTCTACACCTTCCAGACCATGGGCTACGTCATCGATGTCTACCGGGGGAAGCAGGCGGCGGAGCGGAATCTCTTCCGCCTGGCGCTCTTTGTGTCCTTCTTCCCCCAGATGGTCCAGGGCCCCATCAGCCGCTACGGCGACCTCTCCCGCACCCTCTACTGCGGGCACCCCTTTGACGGGAAAGCCGTCACCTTCGGCCTGACCCGGGTGCTGTGGGGCTACTTCAAAAAGGTGGTCATCGCCGACCGCATCATCACCGGCGTCACCTCCCTGATCCAGCATACGGACGCCTACACCGGGGCCTACGTGTTTGTGGCCATGCTGTTCTACGCCTTTGAGCTCTACTGCGACTTCACCGGCGGCATCGACATCACCATCGGCCTGGCCGAGGCCATGGGCATCCGGGTGGCGGAGAACTTCCATCTCCCCTACTTCTCCAAAAATATCAAGGAGTATTGGAACCGGTGGCACATCACTATGGGCACCTGGTTCACCGACTACATCTTCTACCCGGTCTCCGTCTGCCGGCCCATGCTGAAGCTGTCCAAATGGTCCCGGGAGCACCTGGGTCAGGCCATGGGAAAGCGGGTGCCGGTGTACCTGTCCTGCTTTGTCGTGTGGCTCACCACCGGCGTGTGGCACGGCGCGGCGTGGAACTTCATCATGTGGGGCCTTATGAACTTCGCGGTCATCATGGCCTCCCAGGAGCTGGAGCCCCTCTACAGCCGCTTTCACGCCCGCTTCCCTGTGCGGGGCAAGGCGCCCTACGAGGCCTTTCAGATCATCCGCACTTTTCTGCTCATGAGCTGCGTCCGGATGTTCGACTGCTACCGCGACGTGCCCCTGACCTTCCGGATGGTGGGCACCATGTTCACCCGCTTCCGCTTCTCCGTCTTTACAGATGGTTCCCTGCTGAAAATCGGCCTCAGCGGGGCGGACTACGCCGTGCTCCTGGCCGGGTTTGCCGTTGTGCTGGGCGTGAGCCTGTTTCAGGCCCGGTACGGCAGCGTCCGACAGGCGCTGTACGCCCGGCCCCGGGCGGTCAGCTACGGCGCCATGGCGCTGCTGCTGGTGGCCATCCTGATCTTCGGGGCCTACGGCGTGGGCTACGATTCCACGCAATTTATCTACAATCAGTTCTAGGTGAGTGGTATGAAGCGTTCCGCTCTGATCTCCGGCGCGGCAGTGGCGCTGGCGACCATCGCATGTCTGTATCTGCTGCAAAGACTGCTTGTCCCCAAGTACCAGACCGGTATCGTGGAGGGCTCCATGGTGGAGGAATACTACCGGGAGACCACGGACCACGAGGTGCTGTGCATCGGGGACTGCGAGGTATACGAGAATTTCTCCACCGTCACACTGTGGGAGGAGTACGGCATCACCAGCTATATCCGGGGCAGCGCCCAACAGCTGGCATGGCAGTCCTACTACCTGCTGGAGGACGCCCTCCGGTATGAGACGCCCAAGGTGGTGGTCTACAACGTCCTGGCCTTGAAGTACAACGAGCCTCAGAGTGAGGCGTACAACCGCATGAGCCTGGACGGCATGCGCTGGTCCTCCTCCAAGGTGAAGGGCATCCTGGCCTCCATGACGGAGGAGGAGCACTTCATCGAATACGTCTTTCCCCTCCTCCGCTACCACTCCCGCTGGGACGGGCTGGCCTCGGACGATGTGGAACACCTGTTTACCAAGGATTTGGTGACCCACAGCGGCTACTACATGCGGGTGGACACCAAGGCCCAGACCGGCTTTCCGCCTCCCGCGCCCCTGGCGGACTACGCCCTGGGGGAGAACGCCATGTCCTATCTGCAAAAGATGACGGACCTCTGCCGGGAGAAGGGCATCGACCTGGTCCTTATCAAAGCCCCCACGGAGTATCCCCACTGGTACGGCCAGTGGGACGAGCAGATTGCGTCCTTCGCGGAGGAAAACAGTCTGCCCTACATCAACTATATCCCCCTCCGGGAGGAGATCGGCCTGGATATGAGGGTGGACACCTATGACGGGGGCCTCCACCTGAACACCCGGGGCGCGGAGAAGATGGCCCGGTATTTCGGGGCTTATCTGAAGGAGAACTACGATCTCACCGACTACCGGAACGAAGAGGGCTACGCCTCCGTGTGGGCGGAGAAGACCGCCTTTTACAACCAGATGAAACAGCGGCAGTATGACGAGCTGGAGCAATACGGCCGACTGGTTTCCTTTGGATCCAACGCGATCCAATAAGCCTTTACAACAAAATGGAAAAGAGGTTACCTGCAATGAAGAAACGGATAGCACTGATGTTAGCGGCGGCGCTGTGCCTGGCGCTGGCCGCCTGCGGCGGTTCCAACAACGGCGGACAGGGCCAGGGCGGCGCGGCGGATACCTACCGCTTTACCCTCAAGGGCGTGGAGGTGGCGGTAGACGCGGAGATGGCCCCCATCGCCGGGCAGCTGGGGGACCCCACCAGCTACTTCGAGTCGGAGTCCTGCGCTTTCCAGGGCATGGATAAGGTCTACACCTACGGCAGCGTCATCATCCGCACCTACCCCCAGGACGGCGTGGACTACGTGCTGAGCATTGAGCTGATGGACGACACGGTATCCACGCCGGAGGGCATCCGCATCGGCTCTCCCAGGGCCGATGTAACCGCATCCTACGGCGAACCGGTAGAGGCCACCGGCACCGCCCTCATTTATGAGAAAGGATCCTCCACCCTCACCTTCCTTGTGGAAAATGACCAGGTCAGCGCCATCACCTACACTTCCTCTGCCGCCGCGTCCTGACGCTGGCCGGGAGAGCAGAGGAGGGACCCCGGGGCTGTGCGTAAAACGCACAGCCCCGGGGTCCTTCCTGTAAAGCCCGGAAGGCTGTCAGGCTCACTCCCGCAGCAGCCAGGCGAAGCCGTTGGGCCAGAGGGTGATGTTGCGGATCTGCTCGTAGTATGTACCGTACATCAGCTCCCGGTAGGCTTCCTCCCGCGCCACCCCGGCGCTGACAAACTGGTCGCTGAAGTTGTAGAGGCACACCAGCTCCCGCTCCCCCACCTTCCGGCAGAGGGCCAGCACGTGGCTGCTGCCGCTGTCCTCCACCCACACGTCGGCGTCCGCGCTGAAGCAGGGCTCCGACCCCCGGATGGTCTCCAGGCGGCGCAGGCCCTCGAACATCTTCCCCTGATAGGTGTCCGGGTCAGTACGCAGCTCCGCCCTATCCCACTGGAAGTTCCCCCGGTGGATGTACCGGCTGTCGGCGGCCTTGTCCGGATCGTCGTGGTAGGTGTAGTCGTTGAACCGCCCCACCTCGTCCCCGCTGTAGATCACCGGGATGCCGCTCTGGGACAGCATCCAGGCGTGGAGGGTCAGATCGCAGGCAACAGCGCGAGCCAGGCGGTCGGCGTCGCCGCTCTCCGCCGCCGTCTCCAGGCCGCAGAGGGAGGCCGTGGTGCCGCAGAGCCTGGCGTCCCCCAGGCGGGGGTCGTCGTTGTAGAGCTCGCCCCGGCTGACGCTGTCAGGCCACTTGCCGGTGAAGTAATCGTTGAGGTACTTCTTGTGGGGCGTCTCCCACTGGCCGAAGCGCTCCCCCAGCCAGGGGTAGTCCAAGCCCCAGCCGATATCGTCGTGGCAGCGGAGGTAGTTCAAAAACAGGAAATCCCTGGGCAGGGCGCACACCGCCTCCATCTGCCGCTTGAGGAGGGACACGTCCCCGGTGGCTAGGGTGTGCCAGGTGGTGCACATGGTGGTGACGTTGTAGAGCATGTGGCACTCCGGCTTCTCCGGGGTGCCGAAGTAGGGGGCCACCTTGGCGGGCTCCATGACCACTTCCCCCAGCAGCAGCACGCTGGGGCAGACGATCTCACATGCCATGCGCAGCATCCGGGACAGGGTGTGGACCTGGGGCAGGTTCCGGCAGTTGGTGCCCAGCTCCTTCCAGATATAGGGGATGGCGTCCAGCCGGATGACGTCCATGCCCCGGTTGGCCAGAAACAGCATGTTCTCCGTCATGTCGTTGAAGACCACGGGATTGCCGTAGTTCAGATCCCACTGGTAGGGGTAGAAGCTGGTCATGACGATCTGGCCGCAGTCGGGAAGAGCGGTGAAGCTGCCCGGCGCGGTGGTGGGGAACACCTGGGGGACGGTCTTTTCAAACTCACGTGGGATATCCCAGCTGTCATAGAAGAAGTACCGCTCCCGGTAGCCGGGCTCCCCGGCCCGGGCCTTTTTCGCCCACTCGTGGTCCTCGCTGGTGTGGTTCATGACGAAGTCCAGGCACACGCACATGTTGCTCTCCCGGCAGGCGTCCGCCAACTCCTCCAAATCCTCCATGGCGCCCAGCTCGGGCTGGACGGTGCGGAAGTCCGCCACCGCGTAGCCGCCGTCGCTGCGGCCCTTGGGGCTCTGGAGCAGGGGCATCAGGTGGAGATAGTTGATCCCGCACTCCCTCAAATAGGGCAGCTTCTCCTCCACGCCCTTCAGCGTTTTAGCGAAGGCGTTCACATAGAGCATCATGCCCAGGATATCCTGGCGGCGGTACCAGCTGGGGTCCGCCTCCCGCGCCGCGTCCTGCTCCCGCAGGGCCTCCTTCCTGTCCGCCCAGCAGCGGCGCAGCATCTCCACAAAGCAGTCAAAGGCGGCTGTGTCACCGTGGTAGAGATCTAAATAGAGCCGCCTCAGCTCGTCATAGTGCCGCGCCAGGCGCGCCTCAAATACTCCCTTGTCTGTCCGGGTCATGGTTCTCCGTCCTTTCTCCGTGGGATGTATTTCCCGGGAAATCCCATCGGTCCTAAAAATTTCTTGACAAATTTATTCAAATGCGGTAAAATATAAGTCCTTTTCGCCAACTTGCGGACGAAAAGAGGGTATTTTGTCTGGCGCGGGACAGGCTCGTGACCGCCCGCGCGGTTCCTGATGAAATATTTCCCGGCTGCCCTTAAGGCCACGAAGGCTTCCCAATGGCCGTCCTCTGGTCTGACCGGGCCGGGGCTATTTCGGGGCCCCTTGGCGGGCCCTCAAAAAGGAGCGAAAACGATGATAGAAATGCGAGGGATCTGCAAAACCTACCGGGTCCGGCGCCGGGAGGCCGGACTGGGAAACGCGGTGAAAAGTCTGTTCTCCCGGACATACACGGAAATTCCCGCTCTGCGGGACATGACCTTCACCATCCCCGACGGCCAGATTGTGGGCTACATCGGCCCCAACGGCGCGGGCAAGAGCACCACCATCAAGATCCTCAGCGGCATTCTGCGGCCCGACAGCGGGGACTGCACCGTGAACGGCCTGACGCCCTGGGCGGATCGGAAAAAGCACGTAGCCCGGCTGGGGGTGGTCTTCGGCCAGCGCAGCCAGCTGTGGTGGGACGTGCCGGTGATGGAGTCTTTCCTTCTCTTGAAGGATATCTACCGGGTGCCGGAGGGGACATTCCAGGGGAACCTGGACCGGCTGACGGAACTGCTGGACCTTGGCGACCTGCTGAAAACCCCGGCCCGGATGCTGTCCCTGGGCCAGCGGATGCGGTGCGAGATCGCGGCGGCGCTGCTCCATGGGCCGGAGGTGCTGTTCCTGGACGAGCCCACCATCGGCCTGGACGCGGTGAGCAAGCTGAAGGTGCGATCCTTCATCCTGGAGCAGAACCGCCTCTGCGGCACCACGGTGCTCCTCACCACCCACGACATGCAGGACATCGACGCCCTGTGCTCCCGGGTGCTGCTCATCGGCAAGGGACGGCTCCTGCTGGACGGCGACACGGCCCTCATCCGCTCCACGGCCGGGGAGAACCTCTCCACCGAGGAGTCCGTGGCGGACCTGTACCGCCGCTTCGGCATCTGAGGAGGCGGCGGAATGAGGAAATATCTGTCCTTCTTCAAGATGCGCCTGATGGCGGGGCTCCAGTACCGGGCGGCGGCCCTGGCGGGCCTCAGCACCCAATTTGTCTGGGGCGGCATGGAGATCCTGATCTACCGGGCCTTCTGGCTGGAGCACCCGGAGCGGTTCCCCATGGGCATGGAGGCCCTGGCCGCCTATGTCTGGCTCCAGCAGGCGTTTCTGACCTTCTTCGCCTTGTGGAACTGGGAGTGGGAAATCATTGACTCCGTCCGCACCGGGTCGGTGGCCTATGAGCTGGTCCGGCCCACGGACCTCTACGGCATGTGGATGGCCCGCTCCCTGGCGGTGCGGCTCAGCCGGGGGCTGCTGCGGGCATTGCCCGTCATCCTCCTGGGGGTCCTCCTCCCCGCGCCCTGGGGCCTGCGGCTGCGGGTGTCCCCGGCGGTGTTCGCTCTGTTCCTGCTGTCCACCGCGCTCATGCTGGTGGTGGTCTGCGCCTTCAGCCTCTTTGTCTACGCCCTCACCTTCCACATGACGGACACCAACGGGGTGACGGTGCTGTCGGTGGCGGCGGCGGACCTGCTGGGCGGGGCCATTGTGCCCCTGCCCTTCCTGCCGGAGGGGCTGCGGCAGATAGCGGAATTGTCCCCCTTCGGGGCCATGCAGAATGTGCCCCTCCGGATCTTCGGCGGGGACATCGCCGGGGCGGACATTCCGGCGGCCATGGGACTCCAGGTTTTCTGGGCCGCAGTCCTCATCGCCGGGGGCTACGCCCTCATGCGCGCCGGCCTCCGCCGGACGGTCATCGCGGGAGGTTGAGAGATGAGAATATACTTCAAATTTCTGGCCATCCATCTCAAGAGCGCCATGGCCTACAAGGCGTCCTTCTTCCTCAGCTGCTTGGGCCATCTGCTGATCACCACCAACTGCTTTTTGGGGGTGATCTTTCTCCTGGAGCGGTTCGGGGACATCGGGGGATACAGTCTTCCCCAGTTGGCGCTGTGCTTCTCGGTGATACTGTCCGCCACGTCCCTGGCGGAGTGCTTCGCCCGAGGCTTTGACGCTTTTCCCAAAATTCTGCGGGAGGCGCAGTTCGACCGCATTCTGGTGCGGCCCCGGTCTCTGGTAGCGCAGATTCTGTGCCAGGACCTGAAGCCCACCATGCTGGCACGGCTGATTCAGGCGGTGGCGATGTTGGCATGGGCCATTCAATCCGGCGCGGTCCAGTGGACAGCGGCCAAGGCCGCCGTCCTGGTTCTTATGATTCTCTGCGGGGCCTGCGTGTTCTTCGGGCTGTTTCTCGTCTACGCTGCCCTGTGCTTCTTCACCCTGGAGGGGCTGGAGGTCATGAACATCTTCACCGACGGGGCCAGGGAGTATGGGAAGTATCCCTTTGGCGTCTACGGCAAGGGGGTTTTGTACGTACTCACCTTCCTGGTGCCGCTGGCACTGGTGCAGTATTGGCCCCTGCAATATCTGCTGGACCGGGGGCCAGGGTGGTACGGACTGCTGCCCGTGATCTCGCTGGTGTTTTTGATTCCCTGTCTCCTGATTTGGCGGCTGGGGGTGGCGCATTACTGCTCCACCGGGTCATAGCGAATGTATTCTACCATAGGATGGGAGATCAGGCAAGGGGGGCTTCGCCCCCTACCTGGTCTTTTTCTTGCCGCGGCTGC
>CANRHK010000002.1 GCA_947630395.1 uncultured Oscillospiraceae bacterium | reverse complement strand
TGGTAAAGCCGAAGGGATCCATGATGCCGCTGTTCCGGGAGTACATGGCAAACTTCCCCACCACAGCAGGCACCAGCTGGTGCAGCTGCTGCTCATCGATCAGCTCCAGGCCGGAGGCGCCGTTTTGCTCCCCCTGCCGGATTGTTCTTTTCAGGGTCTCCAGATCCTCCGGGGTATTGCCCACCAGCACCTTCCCGCAGCGCTGGAAGGTAAAATCCAGTTCCTTGGAGAGCGCGTCCATCATCCGGTTGCCCTCGACGCACAGCCTCGCCTTGAGGGTACCGGGATCATAGGCAAAGCCTCCGTGAACCACCGCGGAATTTCGGCCGCTGGTCTCATAGCAGACATCCAGATTCTTCTCCAGCACACCGATCCTCAGCTGATACCGCGCCATCTCCCGGGCAATGGCGCTGCCGACCACACCACCGCCGATGATCAGCACATCATACTCCCGGCTCATAACAATTCCCTCCTGCCTTTTTATCCACCAAATATCAGAAACAGTCCGTGAAGCCCAGCTTCTTGATGTTCTCCACGCTGATGCGAATGCTCTCAAAGGGGCTCAAATCATAGGAAGTATCCTGCTCAATGGGCATATATTTGACGCCAGTGCGGATGCAGGCGTCGATCACACCGGTGATATCCAGATTTCCGGTTCCGATCTCCGCAAACTGTACCACCTTTTTCCGAACCACCTTGGGGGAGCGTTCCTCACCGGAAACGCCCTCCGGAGGCATCACAATCCGGTAATCCTTCAGGTGAACCAGGTCCGCGCGGCCTTTCAGCTTCTCAATCCAGGAAATGGGCTCCTGTCCGCCGAACTGCAGCCAGTGGGTATCCAGCTCAAAGCCTACATAGCTGGGGTCCGTGTTCTGGGCCAGCAGGTCCAGCCCATATACGCCGCCATATTTCTGGAATTCAAACTCATGGTGATGGTGATACAGCTTAATGCCATAATGGGACAGCCTCTCCCCATACTGATTGAGCAGCCCGGCATACCGCAGGTGCTCATCCGCCTTGCCATAGCACCACCAGGGCAGGCTTCCGATTCTTAAGTACCGGCATCCCAACCGGTTGGCGTACTGCGCCATCTCGTCCAAATTTTCCTGAAGGTTCGGTACCTCCGCCTTGGGGCCAGAGGGCTCCAAGCCCACATTCATCACACAGATATGCAGCCCCAACTCCTGACAGAGGGCTTCAATCTGCGGGACGGTATCCCGGTTGACCGGGACCTTGGAGAGCTCAACCTCCCGGACCCCCAGCTCCCGGATAAAACGCATCATCCGGTCATAGCCCTCCTGCCGGACCACAGAGCTGAAAACAATCGTTTGGACTGCTACTTTTGGTTTACTCATCTTTCGTCTCCTTATTATAGAAAGCATAGCGTGAATGCTATAATCGGCCATGCGCAGAAGGAGCACCCAACGCAGTTGGGTGCGAATGGTTTGCGCGGCCACTTCAATCTATAACAACCGTTTCTACGGTTATTATAGCACAATGATCTTAAGGTGAACATGTATTATGGTGTTCACATATTGTATTTTATTATTTTTGGTAAAACCACGGCTCCACCGTGACGTTGCCGATATGCACATTGTCATCCAGCCGGAGCAGAAACAGCGCGATCTCGGCAATGTCCTGTGCCCGGAGCATCTTATCCTTTCGCTCCTGGGGAACCGGTACGTCCTTGTGGGACCAGATGTTGGTGTTCACCGGACCGGGACTGATGGAGGCCACCCGAACGCCGGAGCCCTTGCAGTCCTGCTCCAGCCCCTCCATCACCGCCCGCGCCGCGTACTTGGACGCCGCGTAGGTAAAGCCTCCCCCGCTGGAATGAAAGGCGGCTGTGGAGAGGATAGAAAGGACAAAGCTCTGGGGCTGCCGTCTGAGATATGGCAGCGTCTCTCTGGTGCAGTAAAGCACCGAGTTCAGATTGGTGCGCAGGATCCGTTCAAACTCCTGCCGCTCCAGCGCCTCCAGCCGGGCAGGGCTGTGCTGACTCACACCTGCGCAGTTCATCAGGATATCAATCCGTCCAAAAGCCCTTCCGATCTCCCCGATCACCCGGACAGCCTCCTCCTCCTGGCTCACGTCCGCCGGGAAAGCCTTTACCCTATCGGGATACTGCTCCCGCAGCTGCCGCACCACCTGCTCCAGGTCGGCAGCGGTGCGGGAGACCGTCGCCACCCGTACCCCCTGTTCCAAAAGCGCCTTGGTAATCGCCAGGCCGATTCCCTTGCTGGCCCCGGTCACCACCGCGCAGGTACCTGCCAATGGCATCCTCATTTACCGTCACCCTTTCCTTTTTAGGATACAGAATGCTTACAAGTATTTCTGACTTTTTGCAGAAAAGGCAGGAAAGCTTCCGCCAATCCGAAAACCTCCCTGCCCCATATGGTTATCCTAATTGTTTATTTGCGATAATCATCCAGAGATACCCGATCCAGGAATTCCAGAATCTCGCCATCCGGTCCAGTGATATTCATCACATGGAAGTCTCCCATACCGGAGGTCTTCGGCTCCGGGCAGGCAACGCCCTGGGATTCCAGATATTTCTTGGTTTCAAAACAGTCCTTCACCCGGAACGCGATGTGGCACAGAGGCTTCTCCACTTTGGGCTTTCCCACGGAGTAAAGCGTTTCCAGCGTATCGGGACCAAATTTGTAATAGCTCATCACCGACTTGGGTTTTTCCAGAATGCGGCGCACCTCAAAGCCCATGGTGTTCAGATAAAAGTCCTCGCACTGCTTATAGCTGTCGTCTGTCACACGGATGGAGATATGGTCAAATTCCTCCAGATGTTCGTTTTTCAGCCCGGGAATCCGGATATTCTCCTTGCGCTGGATCACCTCGAAGATGGCGCCGCTGGTATCCTCAAAGAAGGCCAGATAGCCATCACCGGAGGAAGCGGGCTTCGGCTCCACCGTAAAGTGGTAACCCATCCCCACCAGCTTGTCATGGACCTGATGGATATCCGTATCGTCGGAGATCAGAAACGCCACATGCTGAAGCCCCAAATTGTCAGAGCCAGGTTTGCCTTTGATGATTTCAATCACGCCGTCCACCAGCTGGACATAGACAAAGCGTCCTTTACCGTCGGGGGAGGTAGCGTCGCGAATCACCTTAGCGCCCAGAATATCCACATAAAAGTGGAGGGATGCCTCCATATCACCGGTTCTTACCGCTACGTGGTTTAGTTCCTTAATCATAGCCTTTCATCCTTTCGTCATTCATTGATACCGAAATCTTTTCCGAACAAGGGGCCGCAATGTTGCAGGCCCCTCTGCCCTTCAAAGTAAGAGGTGGTTTTGTTCCTTATCGGGGCTGGTTCCACTCCTGATAGGTTTTGTTGTAAATTTCCAGGACATTCTCAATACCCATACCCTGGATGGTCGCAATATAGCTCTCAAACTGGTCGAGGGACTCCTCGCCGGTCATAAACTTGGCGCTCATTTCCGAGACGTAGGTGCTGATATCCGCCATGGTGCTGCGGATGGTTTTCGCGTCCGCATCACTGAAGGTCAGGCTGGGTACCTTATATTTCAGAGAGTCATTGTAATACGGCTCGCTGTTCTCATAAGAGGCGACCGTGGAGGGATGCCACATCTTGAAGCTGCCGATGGGAGGGACATAGGATGGATGCTGGCAGCGGGTGGTCATCGTCTGCAGCGCCTGTTGAGGGGACAGTCCATCAGCATTGTGCAGCACCCAGTCAGTATACTGATAATCGGTCTTTTCAGCGTTGGCGTACTCAAAAGTCACACCCTCATAGCCAAAGATATTCATGAATGCACCGCCGTAAGGAGCAGAAAAATCATAGAACCAATCGCAGTACCGCACACATTCCTCCGGGTATTTGCTCGTAACGGTGACAACGCCGCCGATGGTATCCGTGCGCACCAGAGGAACAGAACCAGGATGGAAGGAAACGCCGTTGTCACTTTGAATCGGCGGAGTCCCCAGCAGGTCAAACCCGGGGATTTTATCCGGCATCGTAGTCATGTAGGTGTTCAGCTGGCCGTTTAATTTGCCGCGGTAAGAGCCTACCAGGTTCAAAGCGGTATTGTTGCCCAAGGTTTTAGAGTCGGTGGAGAGGATATCTGGGTCGATGATATTTTCCTCCCAGAGCTGGTGAATCCAGCTTATAAAGTCGCGGAACCTAGAATCGTAGTAGGAGTACTTCACCTTGTTCCCATCCGAGGGATCCACAAAGAAGCCGTTATTCATGCTGTCCATCTCAAACGCGCTCATCAGGGAGAGAACGCTGTTGAAACTGGTGCCGGAAAGGGGGATCTCATCAGAGCTGTCACCGTTTCCGTTGACGTCGTTGTCCCGAACGCCGCGCCAATATTGGAGCCAGTCGTCCTTGGTGACGGGAACGTCCATCCCAAGCTGATCCAGCCAGTCCTTGCGCAGGATCATGATATCATTTACGGTCAGTCCGTCAAAGAACGGAAGGCTGTACGCCTGGCCGTCGGGGTCAAAAATATATTTCTCCATATTGGGAAACTCCGCCATGACATTTTGGAGATGGGGGCACTGGGAGAAGTAATCCTGGACCGGGATGATGGCCTTTGTGGTTTTCAGCTGCGTATACTGGTCGGCCTTGATGTTCCAGAACATATCTGGCAGCTCGTTGGAAGCGATGACAATGTTGAAACGTTCTGTGGAAAGGTCTTGCGGAGGCTGCTCCCACTCTACCGACACATTGGTAAACTCACCATACTTTTTCATGTGCTCCATATCGTTGTAGTCGGGAGTTCCGCTGCCCTTGGAGGCATAGATCTTCAGCGTAATGGGTTTTTCAGAAATTTGAGGGACACCGTACTCATTTCCCGCAGCCTCCGAGGCGGAGCTGCTCGGTGCGGAAGATGCAGGGGTGGTACCGGAGCTGCTCTTCGCGGAGGACGCAGGGGCGGCGCTGGAGCTGCCGGAAGCACCGCTGCACCCAGCACAGGAAACAGCCAACAAACATGCCAAAGCCATAGACACTGCTTTTTGCTTGGTTTTCATAGAATCTTCCTCCTTTAATAATATATAAGGCAAAGGAATCACTGTCAACGCATTATCCCTTTAAGGAACCAATCATAACGCCCTTGGTAAAATACTTCTGCAAAAATGGATAGAGGCACATAATGGGAACCGTGGCCACCACCATCGTGGCAAACTTTACGCCCTCTCCGATCAGGTCGTTATCGCCGCCTCCCCCACCGCTGATGTTGGTATTGCCCTGAATCAGAATCTCCCGGAGGATCAGCTGAAGAGGGTAGCGGTCCCGGGAGGACATGTACAGGAAAGCGGAAAACCAGCTGTTCCACTGGCCCACCCCGTAAAAGAGCACCATAACCGCCATAATGGCCTTGGAAAGGGGCAGCACAATCTTCCAGAAAAACTGGATATCGTTGGCCCCATCCAGGAAAGCGGAATCCTCCAGCTCCTTGGGAATGGTGGAGATGAAGAAGGTGCGCATAACGATGGTGTTGTAAACGCTCATCGCGCCCGGAAGGACGATGGCCCAGATGGTGTCCAACATTTTCAGTTTCTGCACCAGCAGAAAAGTAGGGATCATGCCGCCGGAAAAAAACATCGTGATCATCAGCACGGCCGTAAAGAATTGTTTACCAAAAAACTCGGTTCTGGAAAGGGGATACGCCGCCATGGCGGTAAGGCAGACACTGATAAAGGTACCCACAACGGTATAGACAATGGTATTGCGGTAAGATATCCAGATATCCGGATGCTTAAAGACAATCTTATAGATTTTCAGCGTGGGATCCACCGGCAGCAGGTGGACCTTACCGGTCATAAGCGCAAAGGGGTCCGAGAAGGAGCCGCTGACAATCCACAAAAGCGGATACAGGATTAGGGCGCAGAACAGGATTAGAACCACCCCGTTAACTGCCTTAAAGGCTTTATCCCCCGCTGACAGCTTTTGAATACTCATATGAATCCCCCTTTACCACAGGCTGGTGTCACTGACCTTGCGGCAGATAGCGTTAAACGTCAGCAGCATCAGCAGGTTCAGCACGGTATTGAACAGATCCACAGCGGCGCCGAAGCTGTATTCCAGCCCCATCAGGCCGCGGCGATACACATAGGTTCCGATAACATCGGCATTCTCATAAATCTGCGGGTTATACAGCAGCAGGATCTTCTGATATCCCACGGTAAACAGGCCGCCCACCTTTAGGATAAACTGGATGATGATGGTGGGAAGGATACAGGGAAGCGTAATGTTGCGGATCTGCTGCCAGCGGGAGGCACCGTCCACAATCGCCGCCTCATAAAGCGCCGGGTCAATGGCGGTCATCGCCGCCAAATAGATGATGGAGCCCCAGCCAGTGTTCTGCCAAATCTCGGTAAGTACCATGATAAACGGGAAATAGGATGACTTCGTCATAAAGGAAATCTCGCCCAGCCCAAGGGCATGGCGCGCCTGGTTGATGATGCCCGTGCGGGTAGCAAGCACAGAGAGCACCAGACCGGCCACCACCACGGAGGAAATAAAATGGGGAAGATAGGCAATGGTTTGCACTGCTTTCTGAAAGTATTTATTTTCCAGGTCGTTAATCATCAGCGCCAGGATAATCGCGGCGGGAAATGCCAAAAGCAGCTGAAGCAGACTAATAGCCAATGTGTTTCTGATCAGGCGCCAAAAATAGGTGGAGGTAAAGAAATCGATAAAGTGGGAAATCCCCACCCAAGGGCTTTTCAGAATGCCCAGATAAGGGTTGTAGTCCCGAAAGGCGATTTGAACGCCATACATGGGAATATAGTGGAAAATGATCAGATAAACAAAAGGAATAAACATCATCATCAGCAGATAGCGGCTTTGATATGCCCGCTGTTTCCAGCCGCGCTTGCTGTGGGCCGCCGTTGACTCCTTTGTTTTCAATGCTCTCACCTCATTCGTCAAATCATTTGTACCCGGCTGTCTTTCTCGGCCGCCAGATACGCAGCATAGATTGCCCTGGTTGTCTTATAGGCCATCTCAAACCCTGAGATTGGCTGCCGCCCGGTGGCGGCGCACTCCATAAAATCCTGGAGCTCCCCGACATAACCCCGGGCCATCATCTCATCCAGGAAGACCGACTGCCAGCCGATCTTGGTTTGGGCTTTCTCAGTGAGATAAACATCATCCAGCCCTTCCTCATCCACAAAGTAGCTCTGTAGGGCGTTGTTGGGGGAGATGCTGGCCAGCAGTACCGCATCGCTCCCGTAGGATTCCAGATAGTTGCGCACTCCGCCCAAAACCATGTCACCTGAAAGGATTACCGCCTTGGAGCCGTCGGTGAAGGTAAAGGTGAAGTAATAGTAGTTGGAGTAATAAGGGGACCGCCCGAACCACCACACCGCCGACCCTGTGTTGTCATGTCGATAGGCAATCTTCGTATTGCCCGCCTGATAGTAGGCATACCTCACCTGGTAGTTTTGCTCGTACTGATTGGCATAGTACCGCTTGTCCTGGACCTCAAACTCCGCCAGGTCGAACAGGTAATCCGTGGTCGTGGTGACGTCGGTGTCCTTATTCGAGGCGTTGCCGGTGTTGTCCGTGTACTTGGTCACCGGCTGCATGACGGCCCGGAGATCGGCGGGCAGGGCGGCCATGAGGCTATTCGGGAGCGGGTTGGTGGGCGTGTGCGTGTCGTCGTTGCCATAGAGGGTCTTGCGCCGGTAGCTATTCTTCCAGCCGCCTACGTTGGTGTTCGTAGTGTTCATGGAGAAGTACCCAGCCTCGGAAACACCGCTGCCGTACTTGGTGTCGCAGAGGCCCACCATCTTGCCGTTGATCTTGCCGATCTGCCAGTGGGTCTTGTTGTTGCCCTCCCTGGAGGCGTTGTGGTTGAAGCCGATGATGAACACGTCTATGGAGAAGCTGGAGAAGTTGAAATTCCCCACTTTGCCGTTCAAGGTGATGGGCTTGGTGTCGCCCACGGCCCAGGTGCTGGCGGCTTCTCCGGCGGCGCTGGCGGCCCGAATCGCGGCCCAGGAGTTGCTCTTGATGTCGCCGGTGAAAATGTTCACGGTGACGGAGCAGGTCTTTCCCTCCGCCGGTGCCAGGTGGTTGGTACCCTCGCCCACTTTGATGGTGACGCTGGCCACGCCGTAGGACTTCCCCGTGACGGTGACCACGTCCCCGGCGACGGACACCGACGCCACGCTGTCGGGGCTGGCGCTGGCGGTGATGGTGCCGTTCCCGGCCCTGGTGACCTTGATGGTGCCGCTCTTGGTTTTCGCGTTCAGCGTGAGGGTGGGCGTGTCAATGGACAGGCTGCCCGCCGCCTTGTTGATGTTCCAGGCCACCGTCTTGGCCGTGATGGACCCGCCGCTCCACTGGTAATTCTTCGTCGGGGTGAAGGTGGCCTCATACCGCCCGGCGGTGGTGCCGGTAGGCTGGCCGCCGAGGGTGAGCTTGTCCGGGTCGTAGTCGTTCCAGCTGGGGGTCAGCACTTCCCCGGTATAGGTGAGGGTGCCCCGCTGGGCGGGGGTGGCCGTGATGGTCGCCCGCCCGATGGTCCAGAGGATGTCCTTCTTGTCGCTGGAGCCGTTGGACCACTGATAATTTTTGGTCGGGGTAAATTCAGCGGTGTGCTGCCCGGCCTCCGTGGCCGTCGTGGTGCCGCCCAGGGTCATTTTATCTTCGTCGTAGCCGGTCCAGCTGGGGGTCTTGGGCTCCCCGTCATAGGTCAGCGTTCCCGTCTGCGAGGGCTCCACGGCGATGGTCGCCCGGCTGATGTACCACTTCACCTTCTTGGCCTCGCTGCTCTCGTCGCTCCAGGTGAAGCCCTCCTTGGGCGTGAAGGTGGCCTCGTACTCCCCGGCATCCTTCCCCTCGGTCACGCCGCCCAGGTCGAGGGCGTCCGGGTTGTAGTTGTTCCAGGTCGGGGTCTGATTGCCGCCGTTATAGGTGAGGGTGCCGTTCTGCGAGGGCACGGTGCTGATGGTGTTTGTCAGCTTGGTGATGGCCTTGAGGGCCTTGTCCGCAGCGTCGGCGGCATCCCCAGCCGTTTTCGCGGCGGCCTTGAGCCGGGTGTCCAGGTCGGTGAGCGAGGCCCGGATATCCGGGTGGGCGTTCTTGTCGGTGTTGTGCTTGGAGATGGCGTTCTCCAGGTCCTCCTTGCTCACGGTGTCCAGGCTGGGGGAGATGGTGAACTCCACCACCGAGGCGTCCGCCACTACGATGTGCATGACCATCGTCAGCTGACCGGACACGCCGGTGGAGATTGCCACCTTCTCGGTGTCGGGGGTGTTGCAGACGGCGATCAGGTCGCCGTCCTCGCTGAACAGGCCCATTTCCCGGACGATGAAATTCCCCACGCTGTCGTCAATGACGATTTTGACGTCCAGCATATTCGGGGTGGAGGCGTTCAGCTCCGCGGAGGCAATCTCGCCCCGCCACAGCTCGTGCAGGAGCGCCTCCTGGTCCAGCGACGGGACGTAGTAGGCCCCGTTTCCGTCACCGGCGGCGGCCTCGGAGATCTTCAGCTTTTCGCCGTTGAGGATGCAGGCGGCGATCAGCTCCGCCCCCTTCGTCGTCACTATGGTGCCATAGGTTTTTTCACCGGGCATCTTGTGTCCCTCCTTGTTTCGGATAGATATTGACCTTTGCGTGGTATTCGATTGTTCCCGCCGCTATGCTGCCGCCGAAGCTCTCCATGTCATTGACCAGCCGGGGCCACACGTCCACACGGCTCTCCATCTCGGAGCAGGCCCCGACGATGACGCCCCCGTTGGTCTGGAGCATGGAGTCCATGAGGACCCGCATATTGGAGGGCCGGACGGCCAGCAACATTTCCAGTATTTCGCCGGTCAGCCGGGCGGCGTCCGGGAGGACGGTGTGGTCCAACTGGATGGCGATGGTGTAGTCGGTGACCGTTTCTTGGTGCCCCAGGGGGCCACACAGCCCCGCCAGCCACTGTTTGAGCCAGGGGAGGGTATAGGGTAGCTCCCGGTTCCAATACGCCTTGATGCGGTCCTTGCGGGCTTGCAGGGTGTCCGTGTCCTTGGGGTATATCCCCAGCTCCTGCTCCCACACCCGGACCCCGGACTCCTTCGCGGTGTCCAGGAACTGATTGTCCAGGATCAGCGTCAGGGCGTCCCAGGCGAGAACGATCTCCGGCTCACAAGCCTCGTTGATGGCCTTGAACTCCAGGACTTCCTGGAGTACCGGCGGGAGGTAGTCCAGCAGATGCCTATCCATCGACAGTCCCCCTCACAGGGATGCTGTCAGCATCCAGCACAAGGTTTTCCTCCTTGCCGTTGATTTCGGTGCCGCCCAGGTCGGTGACCATCGTGGCGCACTCCGCCAGGATGCGGCTCTCAATCTGCGAAATGCGGACGGTGATAAAATCGGAGCTGGCCCAGCTCCGGGACAGCTCCAGGAGGTAGTCGTCGACGACCTTCTCGATGTAGCTCTTGGCGGAGTCCCACCCCCAGCCGTGGGCGTAGGTGATGTGGAGGGTGATATTCACCTGCTGAGCGGTGACGCCCACCACATGGACCACGTGTCCGATAGGGGCGAGGCCCAGGCCCTCCCCGGCGTTTTGGGTGGGGTCTATGGCCGTTTGGATCTGCTGCAGGAGCTCCTCGCTGGGGGCCCGGTTGTCAGCGGCCAGGATTACCAGCTTGACGGTGCCGCCCACCGTCAGCAGCTTGTCCTTGGCCGCCGTGTGTACTGCCGTCAGCCAGGCCGATACAGCCGGCTCCAGGGTGCCCACGGCCCCCTCGTACCAGGACGTCACTTCCTCGCTGGGGATGAAAGACGCCGGGCTGATGCCGCCGTTCCAGACGGGGTGGACCTTGACAGCGCCCACGCCCTCCATGGCGTTGACCTTCTCCACATAGTCGGCCTGGTTGCCGCCGAAGGCTTGGGATTTGTAGCTGTCGAGGACCCGCTGCCGGAATGCCTCGGTTTCTTCCTCGTCCTCCCCGGGGACAAGCAGCTCCACCAGCTCGGCGTAGGTCAGCCCGTCCACGTACTCCACGGGAATGAGGGTGCCGGTGTATCCGTTGGCGACGGCCCCCGCCGTTTCGCAGATCAGGCGATAGCTGAAGCGCCCGTTTTCGTCCTTCTCCGGCATCCGCTCCGTGGCCACGAAGTTGAGGTCGTCGCAGGAGAAGCGGGCCCCCAGGGGCAAGAGCACATTGAACTCGCCCCGGAACACGGCGGCGCTGGCCCCATAGGGGGCCATGTTGCGGTCCGCCGCCCGCTTGATAAGGTACTCGCGGGGAGCCGTCAGCAGGTAGGTGGCCCGGAATACGAAGTCGGCGGCGATGTAGAGCATGGCGAGCTCCGCCATAGACGGGGCCACGCCGTTCATCACCATGGACCCCTCCCGCTTGTCGATGGTGGCCGGGAGCCGGGAGAGGGCCCGCTGCAGCAGGGCTTCGTAGGTCATATCCTCATACATGGTTAGATTGCCACCTCCGTCTCCATTTCGATTTCTCCATAGATGGTGTTGACTACGAAGGAGGCGTGAAGGCTCCGCCTGCCCGTTTCAAAGGTCCATTGGTCGGTGCCGGTGATCCGGTCGTCCTGGCCCAAGGCGTCGTTCACACGGCGCTTCAACTCGCTCATAACGTAGTCCTTGGGCTTCCCTATGAGGTCCGCCCTCTCGATACCGTAGCGCCAGGAATAGATGGGGTAGGCGTAGCGGTCCACGTTCAAAATCAGATAGACGGCTTGGTAGAGGGCATCCCGCCCGTCTGTCATGCCGCTGACCCGGTTTCTGTCCAGGTCCAGCTTGTGGGTATAGCCCGGCTGCTCTGCAAAGACCAGGCTGACAAGGTCCAGGTTTTCCCCGGTGGTCGGTAGCATGGCCATTACTCCGGTGCCTCCCATCTGTCCAGGACAACGAATTTCTGGCCGCCGTCGCAGCGTAGCAGGATGACCTTCTCCCCGTTCTTTAGGGCCAGGTGTACCCGCCACTTTTTGCGGCCCTGGTATCTGTGCCGGTGGGATGCAAAGGCGGCGTCACCGGCCCCGCCGCTTTCGTTCTCGGTGTAGTGGGGGCCCTCGCTCTTGCCGGTCCCCTCGATGGTGGACATCTCCACGTTGAAGTCCCGGACGGCGTTGGTGAGTATGAGCTGGGCTTCCCCGAGGATCTTCTTTTGGTCCACGGTGATTTGCAGGGGGGCCTCGGCGGTGACCGTACCGAAGCAAATCGCCATAGGCCCCGCCGCCATGACAGCGTCCACAGCCGCCCGCTTCACCGCCCGGACCAGCTCGTTGGCGTCAAGAGACAAACGTACCACCTCGCATTTTGCACTCCATGAGGTGCTGGTTATCGCTGAACGTGTGCTTGACCTGCTCCACCATGAGATAGTTGGAGAGGTTGATATCGCCCAGCCCCAGCATGACCACCAGCAGCGTCCCGGCCCGCACCCGGATATCCCCCAGGACGTTTTGGAGCTTTAGGGTGCGGGTCTTGGTGTTGTAGAGCCCCAGCAGGGCGTCGGCCATGGCCTTGGCGTTGGCCGTGCTGTTGATCTTCTCGTAGTACTGGAGGACGCCCCACTGGTTGATGTGGGAGCCGTCCTGGGCCACGTAGATTTCCCGCTTGCCGGTGTCCTTGTTTTCGTAGGAGAGCTTTATCTTGTCGTAGGTCTGAGAGGAAATGGAGCTCTTGTAGTTGTAGTCCCCGGCGGCCTCGTCGTCAATCAGCATCCCCAGCTTCATGCTGCCCAGGGCCCGGAGGGTCAGCTTGCCCACGTCGTCGAATAGGACATACATCTGGCCGGTGGCCTTTAGGGTTTCGTCCAGGGCGTTCTGGACGATATCAAAAAGCGTCTGGTTGTCCTCCACCCGGCTGGCGATTTTATACCCGGTATCCTCCAGGGCCCCACACTGGAGCTGGAAGTCCTCGGCCACCATGCGGATGACCTCGGTGGCCGTTTTGTTGGAGTAGACGTAGGTGTCCTTGTTCTTGAAGTAGTACAGCTGGTCGTAAACCGTGATGGTTATCACGTTGGGGTTGCTGCCCTTGCGGGACTTGTCGAACACGAAGCCGTAAAAGACGGGGGTGCCGTCCACGGAAAAGCGGCAGGGGTCCCCCTCCTGGAAGCTGAGGCCCGGCGACTTTACCACGTCGGCCACCAGCTTCCCCGGCTGGCCTTGCCGTTCCCATTCGATGGTGACGCCCTCCACCACCGGCGGGAGCATGATTTGGCTGCCGTGCTGGATCAGCAATTCGTAGGTCATGGGATGGTCAACACCTGCCCTACATAGATCAGATTCGGGTTGCTTATCTTGTCCGTGTTGGCCTCGTAGATTTTGGAGTATT
This sequence comes from uncultured Oscillospiraceae bacterium, assembly GCA_947630395.1. Lineage (GTDB taxonomy): Bacteria > Bacillota > Clostridia > Oscillospirales > Oscillospiraceae > Pelethomonas. Next base: position 33,493 of record CANRHK010000002.1, on the reverse strand, counting down.
GGGCCCCCGCCCCGTAGTACTTCTTGGCGATGGCCCACAGAGTATCGCCTTTCTTCACGGTGTAGGTTTTCGCCTGGGGGGCCGTGCTGGTGTCCCGCTCCTTCTCCACAGCCACGGTCTGCGGCTGGCTGGGGGCGGAGGTGTCCTGCGCCGGGGCCGGGCTCTCCTGCACCGTCACGGTCTTGGTGCCGTAGTCCCGCCACTGTTTGAGGCTGACGTCCACGCTCACGTCCAGGCCGTTCTTGCCGTCCTCCGTGACGTTGTAGTCCTCACAGCTCACCTGGATATTGGTGTCGAAAAGGGCCCGCCCATTGGGGGAGCGCCGGACCAGGATAAACTGCGTGTGGCGCTTCTCCGTTTTCAGCTTCTCCAGGACGCCCAGGTAGTAGTCCGGGGACCGGGAGCCGGTGAGCATGGGGAAATCGAAGGGCACCACGATCTCGGTCAGGCCGGGGGTGCGTAGGAAGTTGATCTCCCCCTCGTTCAGCAGGACCAGGGTCTTGTTTTTGTTTTTGACCTTCACGGTCAGCTTGGACGGGACCGGGAACTCCACCCCGTCCAGATAGCAGGCATAACTCATGCGTGTACCCCCTCCGCGGCGGTCAACAGCGCATCGGTGAAGCCCTCCGTCAGCTGGGTGATCACCCCGTCCAGATCGGCCTCGCCCTCGATGCGGTTGGTCATGCCGGTCATGTCGATGGAGACTTCCGCCGTGGTGAACCGGTTGATGGCGTCCCGCTCTGCGATATCCCGGAGGTAGGCAAGCTCCTCCTGGCTCACTTCCATGCTGTCGGCCATGCTGCCGGTGTTCCCGGCGATGTCCCCCACGTCCCCGGCCATATCGTCCAGGGTGAAGCCCGCCCCGGCCATGGCGTTCTGCGTGTAGTCGTCGATGGAGCCGGGCTCGTAGCTGAACAGGCCGCCCACCTTGTCGGCCACACCGTCGCCCCAGGCGGCACCCGCCTGGAAAGCATCGGAGGCCCAGCCCTCGGAGAAGGCGTCGAAGGTACCGAAGCCCTCGGAGAAAGCGTCCCCCACGCTGGTATAGTCCTCGGTGTTGCCGTAGGCTTCCGCAGACTTGGCGGCGAACTCGTCCGCCTTTCCGGTGATGCCGGAGTAGTCGAACTCCACGAAGGGCAGCTTATTGAGCGCCTCGCAGATACCGGCCACCACCGTGAGGGCGGTGGACAGCAGGCCGAAGAACCAGCCCTGCACGTTGGCTATCACGTTGTGGAAAGCGGTGCCGATGTTGGAGCAGACAGCGCCCATAGCGTTCCAGATGCCCAGGGCCACGTTTGCCACCACCATCCCGGCGTTGATTACCGCTTGGATGGCCACATTGATGCCGCCGGTGATTACACCGAAGCCCGTCTGCGCCACGCCGGTGGTCTTGGCGATCCAGTTACAAAGGGCCACAATGCCCGCTATAAGGGCGATTACGGCCACCACTATCCAGGTAATAGGGCAGGCCAGCAGAGCGGCGTTGAGGCCCACCTGGGCCCCTGTGGCGGTCGTTGTGGCGGCTGCTTCCGCAAGGGTCGCCCCGGACTTCCAGGCCGCCGACGCCGCGGACATGACCTCCAGGCCGTTGTGTATGCCCTCCGCGATATTGATGGCCAGCAGCGCCCCGTGGTAGGCCAGCAGCGCGGTCACGACGCCCATCACGATGGGCCCGAGCCAGCTCCAATTTTCCATGACGGCGCTGCCGAAGTTTACGGCGGCTGTGGTTATCCCGGTGAGTATCCCCAGCAGGTAGCCGAGGACGGATACAAACCCCATGGTCAGGTTTTGGATCTGCGGAAGGTTCTCCCGGAACAGGTTCATGAAATTTAGCACGGCGGGGTAGATACCGGCACCGGCCATCTCCTTGATGTCGCCCAGGGCATTGTTGAACTGGATAATCTGCCCCTCCGGGGTGTTGCTCATAGTTTCGTACAGACCGGCCCAGCCCTCGTCGATGATAGAGCCGATGACGGCGGCGGCCTGCATTTCCTGGCTCATGGCCAGGTAGTCCTCGCCCAGCTCCTGGACGATTTCGGACTGTGTGGCGGTGCCCTCGATGATGGCCTTCTGGCTGTCGGAGAACTCGAAGCCCTTCTTGGTCATCGCGTCGTAGCTGCCGGACATGATTTTGCCGATGCCGGTGGCGTAGTCCACCATGGCCTCGCTGTTCACCTCGCCGCCGCCGCTCATGCCCATGGCGTAGTTGCTGAGCGTGTCCATCATACTGAGGATGGCGTCGGCGTCGGAGAAGTAGGTGGCCAGCTCGGCGGCTCCGGCGATCATGGCCTCGTCGCCGTAGATGCCCCGGCTCTGGATATCCGCCGCCTTTTGCACGATGGCGTCGTAGGCGGCCTCCGCTCCGGAGGTGTCCATGGTGAGCGTTTCTTCCACCGTCCCGTCTCCGTAGTAGGCGAGGGCGGCGTCGTAGGCGGCCAGGGCCGGGTCCGTGTCCAGGGTTAGGGTGTCCTCTATGACCTCGCCCGTCCCGTAGCCGCTCACCGTGGCGTCCATGTTCTCCAGGACGGTCCGCAGCTGCACCTGGGCCCCGATCTGCACGTCGGCGGCCTCCAGGCTGTCGGTGACAAAGCCCTTGATGGCCGACAGACTGGCATAGGCGGCCACCATGGAGGCGATTTTCCCCAGGAGCTGCCCGGCGGCGTTCGTCCCGTTGTTTAGGCTGGCATTCAGCCGCCGCTCCTGCTGCTCCGCTTCCCGGAAGCCGGCCTCCATGCGGTCAATCTCGGCGTTGGCCTGGGCCAGCTCCGTGTGGGCCGCCCGAATCAGCGCCGTATCCATAGCCTGGCCGGAGGCCGCCTGCACCGCTTCAAAGGTGTGGAGTGTGGTGTCCAGGGCCCTGGTGATTTTCTTCAGCACGGAGGACATCCCGTCGTTGAGCGTCATTTGGGACCGGATAGTAGCCACAGGTTCACCCCCCTTTACAAAGCAAGGCCCCCGCTGGAGTCAGCGGGGGCCGCGTGGCTATTTCTTGCGCTTGGCCTTGCTTTTGATTTCGGCCTCTTTCTTCTTCTCCGTTTCGATGCGGATTTTGATAGAGGCCACCACAAAGGCCCGTTCCTCCCGCGGGAGGTTCAAAAACTTGGACGGCTCCCAGCCGAACTTTTGCAGACAGAAGTGTGCAAAGGAAGCGTCCGGGTCGCCGTCCTCAATTAGTTTTTTGCTTCCTCGACCAGCTCGTCGTCCCGCTTGAAGCCGTTGGCCTGGAACACCGCCGTCACGTAGTCGTCGAACTCGCCGCCGATCAGCATAGCGCCCACCAGGGCCTCGGGGGTGGTCACGCCCCAGCTATCCTGCAGCTCGGCGTTGCCGAGGTCCGGGAACACGGTGCAGCGGGCCACGACCTTGGCCTGGAAGGAGTAGGTGTCCAGCTGCTGGCTGTACTGGTTCTTCTTGCCGGGCACCGGCACCTGCCGGATGCAGCCGCCCCGGATGCGGGCGTACTCGTCGGCGGAGATGCAGCGGATCTCCCACTCCATCGGCTTGCCGTCCTCCCCCTTGAAGCGGGTGGAGGCGACGATCTTGATGTTGGGGACCTGCTCCACGTTGGGCCGCAGGAATGCGCTCAGAGTGTTGCTCATGGGTTTTCCTCCTTCACGGTGCCCTTACATATAGGACGGGTTGGTGTACTTCTCCGGACGGCTGAAGCTGTCGCAGAAGCCCTCGATGGCCTGCTCCACGAACTCGCCCTCGGCGTTGAACATGGACAGCAGCACGTCGCCGTCCAGCACACAGTCGTTATAGATCTTCGTGGTGCGCCCCACCGAAGTGGCCGGGTCCTCGTTGCTGGTCTGGATGGTGAACGTGGGCATCACGCCGGTGTTGATGAACTCCTCGACCACGTCGTCGAAGATTTCCGTGCACTTGTAGATGGTCATGGAGAAGGCCAGGACCGCGGTCTGCGCCTTATGGCCGATGACCACGGCCCCCAGCCGGGGGACTTCCTGGGTGTTGATAGTGGCCTTGCCCTCGAAGTCCTTCGCCATCAGCATGGAGTAGCGGGTCCCGTTGCGGGTGACGAAGCACTCCGCAAAATTGGCGCTGACGGCGTCCTGGGTATTCATAGTCGGTTTCGGCATCTATTTCCCCTCCCTTACTGGATGATGACGCTCATGTAGAGCTGGGACATCGCGTTCACGATGTCCAGGCCGTTGATGATCAGCAGCACGGCCTTCTTCTTGTCGCCCTGCTCACAGGACACGATATTCTCGTCGAAGTCCTGCACGGCCCGGATCTTCTCCAGCTCCCGGATGAGCTTGACGGTATCGCCCCACAGGGACGCACGACCGGGGGCGTCGTTGGGGACACTGCCCAGGTACCGGGTGTTGAACAGCACCGCCATATCGTTGGCGATCTGGTCGCACACCCGCATGGTCTGGTTGCTCTGGAACACCTCGCCCTTGGTGTCGGACAGGGTGACCAGGGTGTTGATATCCTCCAGCACCCGGACGTCGCCGTTCACGTTGTGGAACATGAGCCGCCCGGCCTTGATGGCCGCCTCCAGGTCCGCCTGGGCGAAGTTGGTGTCCAGGATAAGCTCCCCGTCATACTTGGCATTGGTGAGGGTCTTATTCACGGCCACGCCAGCCTCGGCCCCAGTGAGCCAGTAGACCACGGCGTATTCGTCCACGTCCCGGATGGTAGCATGGGTGGCGGCGTTCCACGTGCCGATGATGCCCTCGTAGTCGGCCTTCTCCGGCTTCCAGGCCACGAGCTGGAACTTGGCCCCCACCTCGTCGCGCAGGCGCTCCGTGAAGGTGGAGTAGAGCTGCACGATAGATTCCTCCTTGGAGGGGCAGCACAGGGCGTTGAAGGCGTAGGGCTCGATTTTATCGAGGAACGCCTGGTGGGTTTCGCCGGTGATCTGCGAGGCGTCCGCCCCCTCGGCCAGCGGCTCCCCGGCGGTGGGGGTCAATTCCTCCATCGACTTGAAGTCCACATAGTCGTTGCTCACCAGCTCGTCGGCCTTGGTCACCGTCTGGATATCCACCTGGATGCCGTCCAGCACCGTGGCCACGTCGAAGCTCTCCGGAGCGTCCACGTTGTTGGCGACCACGATGGTGATATCGTTCCCCCGGACGCCGGGGTACTTGGCCGTGGCGTAGGTGTTCTCCGCCTTCTTCGCTCCCTGGCCCAGCCGGTAGCAGTAGACGGTGGTGGCGTGGAGAAAGATCTCCCGCAGGGCCAGCATCTTCGGGTGGTCGTAGGCATAGCCGAAGATGCGCTTGCTGTTCTTCTGGAAGTCCCCCGAGGTGACAGCGAACACCGTATCCTCCGGGCCCCAGCTCAGCACGAAGGGGGCCGCCGCATATCCCCTGTCGGACAGGGTAGCGGAGGCCCGGGCCACGCTGGAGAATACGATATAGCTGCCGGGCAGGACCTTGTTTTGGGTCAGCCAAATGCCGCCGCCAAGAGCCATGTCAATTCACCTTGCCTTTCATAAATTTCTCGATCAGGCCGTCCACTTCGGCCAGGGTGTACCGCTTGCCCGGCTCCAGCAGGGCGGTGACCAGGTCACGCCGCCGGGCGTAGCGTTTGGACGCCGCCAGCTGCTCTCGGGTGAAGGCAGCCGGGGCCGCCGCTTTCGCGGTCTTGGTTTCTGGATTGCTCATTTTAGCCCTCCTGCTTTACTTGTAGTGTTTCCATCATGACCGGCTCGGGCACGATCCGGGCGAAGTGGTCATAGCGGGCAATCATGTGGAGCACGTCGTCCGTCGTCTGGAACTCCATGCTGGTGGCGTGTACCGTGTCCCCCTCCGGGGTGACGATGCTCTCCAGGACCTGGGCCATCTGCTGGGCCATGTCGTAGCACTCAGCCGTGAGCCGCTTCCGGTCCCTGGGGTAGTAGATAACGTCCACCGTCGGGGTGCGCCGATACCGCGGGCCCACCTCCTTGGCGTTGACCACGCCGGGCATGAACACGTTGAAGTCCCCGTCGTTTAGACCCTGCTTCACGCTCCCGCCGTGGACTTGCCGGTCTGGAAAGGTGGCATGAAGCGCCAGGCTCACGCCGTCGAAAATGCTGTTGAAATTGATCTCAGACATTGAACGCCTCCCGTAAAAGTCGCTCCAGCTTCTTCTCCAGAACGCCGGGGGCGATCTTCTCCAGGTCCTGCTCGGACAAGGTGAGGAAGTACTGCCCCGGCACCCAGCCTTTCCCGCCGGGCGTCCGGTGGCCGAACTCCACATAGCTGGCGTAGTACACGGGGTTGATGACCTCGATGTGGTAGTTGGTGCCCTGCTTGTAGACCGGCAGCCCCTGGGCGTAGGCCGTCCCGCTGCTGCCGCTCTGCTTGCCGGTCCAGCCACGGCGCAGGGTGCCGCCCTTCTTGCCGCTGGACTTGGGGTAGTCCCCCACGGGGGTCCGTGGGATGACCAGGGCCAGCAGCCGAGCGGCCAACTCTCGGGAGGCGTCATAACAGAACTTCTCCAGGTCCATGCTTTGGAGCTTCGCCATCTTCTCCCGCAGCCGCTGGAGCTGCTGGTAATCGCATCGTCCCCACCTTGCCATTACGCCCACCCCTTGAACAGCTCCAGCGGCACTTCCTTGTGGTGCGTGAACACCGCAGCCTTGCCGCTGCGCCCGTAGTCCTTGGTGACCTTGTTCTGCGTGACCGTGATTTTCGACCCCTCCGGGATCTCCACAGAGGGGTCGATGTAGAGCACGACGGATTGGACCACCTGGGAGGCCCCCTCCAGGGGCTGGGTGGTGGTGACGGTTTGGTGGGAGATACGGCAGGGCACGTTTTCTGCCAAAACACGCTCCTTGGGTTCCGTGCGGCCATTGGCGGAGTTGACTTCTCCAGCCAGCACGGTGATGGTGGCCCGGCCCACCCACAGGCGCTTGATGGCCTTTTCGTAGGCGCTCACCATCGTATCCTCCGGAAAGAGGCCAGGATGCTCTCCGGGGGGAGACGGAGCTGGTCCAGCAGGGCGTCGAAGCGGGCCTCCGGGCTGGAAGCGCCGTCGCTGGCCCCCGCAAAGGTGACCGACACGTCCCCCTCGGTGATGCTCTTGGCCGGGGCGGAGAAGTCGAAGCCCTCCACCCCGTCCAGGCCACCGGCGGCCTTCTTGTCGTACAAGAACTGACCGGCGACCATATCCACGAGCGTGTAGCGGAGGCCGTCCGGCAGTACCGGGTGGTGGATGTTGGACAGGATCGCCACCTCGCTCTTTCGGATCAGGTATTCGATACCGGGTCTGTCGTCCTCGGTAGCCGTGTACCCCAGCATGGCCAGCCGGAGAACCACGTCCTCATACACGCTCGTTTCCATGGCGGATTACCCCCTGGACATGATCCGGCAGATGGGGATAGCCTTGTCCGCGATGTAGGAGCGGGAATCCTCCTCGGCCTCGCCGGAGTGGACGATGTCCCAATTCTGGCCGTCGGCCAGCTCCGCGTCCGTGGGGGAGAGGGAAGCCTGGGACTTCTTCTCGTAGGAGATGCCGAAGGGGGAGAACACCTTCCGCTGGCGGGTGTAGAGGGTATCCTGGCCGCCGTTGGTCTTGGGGTCGCGGGCCATCTCGTAGGGGACCTTGGCCCCGATGTTCTCGAAGCTGATAGCCCCGTCGCCCAGCACATAGGAGGTGTACTGAGTACCGGGCACCACATAGCTGGTGTCCTCGGTCAGCTCGTCGGTGCCGAAGTAGGGCTTGACGTCCTCCTTCTTGATCTCGCCGTCCTGGCCGCCCTCGGTGGTCACCTTCAGCGCACCGGGGTCACCTGCGGAGGCGGGGAAGTAGCCGTCCACGGCGGGCATACCGTCGTCCACCACGACCAGCTTCCCGTTCCAGGTGTAGAGGGTCAGGTCGCGGGTGATGCCGTCCTTGTCGGTGAACTTCAGCGCGGTCAGCAGGTTGAGGTTCTCCAGGTTGGTGGCGGGCACGGAGTGCATGAACACCATGGAGAACTTCTTCTTGCGGTCGCCACAAGCCTTGACCGTGGCACTGTTGAGGGTGTTGGGCTCCAGGTTGCCGGTGGCCTCGTAGGTGTGCTTGGCCACGAAGATCTTCCCCTGCTTGCTGGTCATGGCGAACACGCCCTGGAGGACGGCCAGGAGGGTGTCCTGGTCCACATCCTCCCAGTAGGCGGCGACCTGCTGGGCCACGTTGTCCATGAAGTCGATGCCGCCGGTGATGTCGTAGGAGAAGTCCTTCTCGGTCCACGCCTTGGCCCGGCCCACGACCACGACACCCTGCTCGAAGGTCTTGGTGCTGGTGGCGGTGATGTCGGTCTTGCCGTCGTAGTTGACGGCGTCGCCGTCCAGCAGGCCCCGCATGGCGATGCGGGCGTAGGCGGTGCCGTCCTGGGTGGAGAACACGGCCCGGATGTCGGGGTTGCCAGCCAGGACGCGGGACTTCCGCATCTCGTTCAGACGGACGCGGGGGATACGGTCGGCCTTGTACTTGAAAGCCTGGGGGTTGAAGCTCTTGGCGTCGAATTTCTCGTTAGGCATAGTTTCGTTCCATCCTTTCTTTAGTTGGTGGTTTTGGTGGCCTTGCGGTTAGAGCCCGCCGTGGCCGCACGTGCGGTCGCTGTGGCCGCTTTGGCCTCGGGGGCGGCCTCGGGTACCTCCCCCGCGGAAGGGGCCTTGTTGGCCGTCACAGAGGCCGTGTCGAGGCGGGCCAGGACTTCCTGGGTGATGGCCTCACCGAGAGCGTCCACGTTAATGGCGCTGGGGCCCTCCATACCGGGGGCACCGCCGGGGACGGCGCTCTTGGCGGCCACCTTCTCGGCCAGGTCGGTGATGAAGCTATCATCGGCCTTGAGCTTCTCCGCCACGGCGGTGATGAAGCTATCGTCGGCCTTGAGCTTCTCCGCCACGGCAGCGGACACCGCCTCCGTCTGGTCGCCCTGGTCTGCGGCTCCAGCCGGGGCCACGTTCTCGGCCATGAACTGCAGGACGCCCTCCAGCGTGGCGGGCATTCCCGCAACGGGTTTCCCGGTCAGGACACTGGCCAGGTTACGCAGCGCATTCTCCATGGACACGCTGCGCGGGGTCGTTGTGATTCCTTGCATGATTACACCTCTCAGTCGTCGAGCTTGGCGTCGGGGTTGGCCGCGAGGTAGGCCGCCAGCTCGGAGTAGGACATCTCGGAGGGCTTCTTACCGGCCCCCTGCTTGCCGTTTCCGTTGTCGCCGCCCTCGCCGGGCTTCCAGCCCTCGCGCTGCTGTTTGACCTCCCCAAAGAGGAAGTCGGTGGTGGCGTCCTTCTTCATGGCCTCCACCCTCGCTGCCAGGGTGACAGCGCCGGTGGCGTCCTTGGACGTCACCTTGCCGTCCACGACCTTGGCGTCCTTGAGGAAGTCCGCCAGGACCGCCTTGACGGCGGTGTTGTTCTTGGAGCCCATCGCGGTGAGCTCGGCGTCCACGGCGGCCATGAGCCGCACCTGGGCCAGCTCCTTCTCGAAGGCGGCCCGGTCGGTCTTGCTCTGCTGCTCCAGGGCTTCGATCTGCTTTTTCAGCTCGTCGTTGTCGCCCGCGGACTTCTTCAGAGCGTCCAGCTGCGTGGCGGTGGTCTTGGCGCTCTCCTGGAGGGAGGCTACCAGGGCCTCGGACTCCTTCAGCTTGGTGGCCTTGTCGTTGAAGTCGGCTCTGGCCACGAACCGCTCCCCCAGCGCCTGGCTCACCTTGCCGTCGATTTCCTCCGTGTAGGCGTCGCCCACGATATCCTTGATCCACTGCAATTTCATGATGAACTCCTTTCTGCCACGTCCTTTTTCTCGGGCCAGTCCCCGCTTTGTGGCCGCCCCGCTTGTTATCCGCCGGGCCAGCGGTAATTTTGGGTATGAAAAAGGCACCGCACCCCTGGGGTGCGATGCCTCAATCAACGATATGGGTTTTTATTGGACGGTGCCCTCGTCCGGGTCCTCCAGCTCCGGCCACAACTCCGACAGGAGCTTGCCGCTCCGCAGGTCCGCGATCACCTTCTCGGGCGGGTCGTCCACGGGGCAATAGTAGGAATGCTCGAAGTCCTCGGTTTCGTAGATCAAAAGGCTGCCGGGCTCCGCGCCGTAGAACCGGCCTTCCCGCCGGTTGGCGTACTCCTTGGCGGCCCGCTGGACCTCCCTGTCGTGTAGGAATTCCGGGAAAATCATCAAATCACCCCTTTCAAGAGCTTTTCAAACTCGGCCAGCGCGGACGGGAAGTATTTTTGCATGAGTGCATATTTATCTGCGCTAAATTGGGCCTCGTACATGTGGGCGAATGCCTCCTGCTCCAAGGCCCCCTTGGTGCTCCAGTAGCTGCGCTTGTGGCCCCAATTCCCGCGGGCCCGGTTCCCGGATAGGCCGCCCATAAGGTCGGACACGGCGTTGTACTTGTTCCCCATCACCTCGGTGGAGATCAGGGAGTATGCGTCGGTCCGCTTGGTGAGGCTATGCTTCCCCATCACCGCTTTAACGTAGGCGTCGAAGTCGCTGTGCAGGGCTGTGCCGAAGTCCGGGGTGCTGAGCGAAGTCCACCCGCCCCCGGAGCTGGACACGAAGTCGATGTAGTGCCCGTGTTCGTGGAAGAACGTCGTGCCGGGGCCGCGGACGTTGGCCAGGTCGTCGGCAAAATTCATTGTGACCTTCTGCGTCCGGGAACTGAAAAAGGCGGTGCCCTTGGCCGCTCCATCGGCCACGGAGCCGACGGGGACGAACTTTGCAAAAGCCCGCTGGCCTGCCTGGGTGCCGGATGCGAAGCGGTTCTCCAGGGCGTCGCTGTATGCCTGGGTCATGCCCGGCATCCCCTTCACCGCCTTGGCAAAATGCTGCTGGTCGGCGGTCTTGGAGGAGGCGGCCTTCTTGGATGCTGGTATTGTACCACCGGCGGCGGGCGGTGTCAAACCTTTCCCCGTGGCCTGGACAAACTGCTTTTTCCACTCCGCAAAGGAGGTGTCCGGCGGGATCTTCGTGGTGGAGCCGTCCGGGTTGCGGGTCCACCGCTCCCCGATGTTGGCCTGGTCCTCGAAGTAGGGGCAGGTGCAGCACCGGCACCAGGGGTGGAAGGGCGGGGCCGTGACGCCCACCTGGTAGTCGGACATTTTGAACACCTGGCCATCCATGGCCCCGCAAAGGTCACAGGTGTATTTGTCGAAGGAGGCCACGACCTTGTACTTCTCCACGCCCAGGGCGTTGAAGCAGTCCTTCTGCGCTGCGCTGGAGAAGTAGGCGCTCTCGGTCATGATCAGCCGCCCGGCCTTGGCCCTGGACACCCCGAACTGCTTAGATATGGCGGCTATGGCCTTGTCCGGGGAGTCACCCCGGACAATCATTTGGGTGAGCTGGGTATTCACGCTGTTGACCAGGCTCTGCTTATTGGTCCAGCAGCGGTCCCGGAAGGTCTGATTGTCCGTCGTCCAAGGCCGGGACAGCACCTTGGCGATGGTGGCCTCGTTGATGGCCTGCATGGACCACCCCACCCCGAGGCCCCGCTGGACCTCAAAGGCGGTGTGGTAGTAGCTGCCCTCGTAGATCTGCCGGGCGGCCTGGTCTACGAAGTCAAGCTGATTCGCGTATAGGAGCTCGGCCTGCTGCTGGAGTTGGAGCTTGAGGGCGTCCAGCCGGGAGATATGCACCTTGGCGCTGGCGTTCTCCAGCTGCTTCATCCACGCCCCGTCAAGGGCGTTCTGCTGGCCATATTTGATATACTCCTGGACGGTCCAGTGGAACTCCGCCAGCTCGTCCTTCCCCAGCAGCCGCTTGGCTTCGGCCAGGGAAATCTCGTTGTTATCCGCCAGGCGCTGATACCAGGCGGCGAGCTGCTTCTCGATCTCCGCTTGGGCGGCGGCGAATTGGGCCTCCATGTTTTCCACATAGGAATACGCCTGGTCTTTTAGGGCGTCCTCCATGTTCTTCATGCGCTGGGCCCAATATGCACCGTTAGTCTGTCTCGCCATCGTCCCCACCCTTTACCGGGGGCGTTTTCTGCTGGCCCTGGTCGCCGCCAGCGCCGGAGCCGCCCTTGGTCTGCTCAAAGGCCGCCCGGTAGGGGTCGGCGGCGGCTTCCTCCTGCTCCTTCTTGATACGCTCCAGCTCCTGCTCGGGGTCGGACACCCACGGGTGATTTTTCACGATGGTTTCATTGGAGAGGATACCGACAGACGCCTTGCAGTTGGCGATTGTCTCGGTTTCATTGATCAGCACGTCCCGGTCAAAAATGACCTTGACCTCTACGCCGTCGAAGCTCCCCTTGCCGGTGTTGGCGAGGTGGGCGTTGATGAACCAGAAAAGCTCTTCCATGCTGGCCTGGAACTCCGTCTCGATGCCGTTGGCGTCCAGGTCGATATCGGAATACATACTCTGGATGTTCATCTGGTTCGGGTTCCCGCCCATGCGGTCGTCCTTGGCGTCATAGCCCCGGGCGTTCTCGATGATGGCGTCCTTCAGCAAGGAGAGCAGGGTCTTGTAATTCTCGCCGTTGACCTCGATGTTCAGCGTTTCCACGCCGCCGTCGGAGCCCTCGTAGGACCGGACCTTGATGGCCCCGTAGGTGGCGAGGTTCCGGCGGAACCGCCCCAGGTCCTCCCCGTCGTAGTTTTTGATGACGAGGATGGTGCTGTGGACATCTTCCTCCATCTGATTGGCGAAGGTGGAGAGCAGATCGTTGTAGGCATCCTGCAGGCACTTGACCCGGCAGAGCAGGGGAATTTCGTGGTGGGAGGACTTGAAGCACACCAGGGGAATCCGCTCCCAGTTGTAGCCCCGGACGGCCCCCGTCTCGGGGTCCGTTTCCCGGATATAGTCCCCATAGGTGGCGTCGTTGTCCGGCTCCAGGGAGCCATCGTCCCGGCGGATGAAGCAGTCCACCCCGCCGCCGTGCATGACTTCCACCTTGACCACGTCCTTGGCCTGTTCGCTCTCGTCGTACTCCTGGACCACATAGACGTGGACCGCAGCGTCCAGGATCGTGTGGTCGGCATCCGCCCAAAACGGGAGAACTTCGTCCGCCGGGAGCCGCCGGAAAGCCAACTCGCCCCCCTCATAGTAGGGGTAGAGCCACGACTTGCCGCCGATCCACGCCCCCTCTCCCACCGCCTTTATCAACCGGCGGAAGCGGGCCCCCAGCATGGACCCCAGGATATCGGCGTAGGCTTTGTCCTCCGTATCGAAGGAAAACGGGCGGCCAAAGGAATAGTTGGTCTTTTGGTCCACCATCTTGGAGTATTGGTTATCCACGAGCCGGTTGTTGGGGAGGTGGTGCAGCACCTTGATATTCCCGTCGTCGTCCAGGGTGATGCGCTCCCGGCGGAGGACGGCCTGGTCCCCATCGTAGTACAGCTCCCCGTCAAGCTGGCGCTTGCGCTCCGGGGAGCGCAGCCAGGCGGTGATCTCCAGCTCCAGGAACCGCTTGTCCGTCATGCCCCGGCGGAAATTGGTGGCCGTGCGGAAAGCGCAGTCGTCTCTTAAATTCAGCGTAACCATCGGTTTTCACCTCACAGGCACCCCGCCCGCTGCCAGGCGGCGTATATTTTCGGCCCTTGGATGGCTATCCAGTCCACCATTTCCTCGTTCCGGGCCCACGCACCGCTCACCTCGCCGCTGTTGTCGGAGAGGCCGCTTTCTTCCAAAAATGCGTGAGTGATTTCATGGCGAAGCATCCGCTTATGCACGATTTCAAGCACGTCGGCTTCCTCGTGCTCCCAGCCCGGATAGGTGGACATATCGCAGAGGACAATCCGCTTCGTGCTGCCGCTGCAATAGCCGCCGCACTCCAGGCGCTCGAACTCGCCGTCCTCACTGTACTTTTTGACGGTGACGGAATAGTCCGTCCCCAAAATACTAACCGTCATGTTTGGAGCCTCCATCAAAAACTGAACAGGTTCGGGGCGCAGACCTTCGCGGCGAAGTAGCGGGTGTCGTCCATGGCGTGGTCGTTCTCCTTGATGGGCCGGTCCATGGGGGCCTTTTCGTCCCAGCGGTAGAGCCCAAATTCCCGGATACAGTCCACGCAGTTAGAGCAGATGAACATTTGCCCGCACTGGAGCATGGTGGCCACGTTGCGGATGCCGTCAATCACGGAGTTATTCGCCTTGTCCACACGGAACCGCCCGTGGCGGCGGATCACCTCGATAAAGCTGGCCGCCGACGGGTCCACGATGACCGAGGAAATACGGAGATCCCCGGCCAGCTTCTCCAGCTCGGTGTAGTGTTCCTCGTCGGTGCGCTGGCGGCCCTCCTTGCGGCTGTCGTAGTAGTACTCCCGGAGGCGGTACCACTTCTCGCCCCCGTGGCCGTCCCGGAGGCGGCCCCACAGCCCGACGCTGGTCGGGTTGATGGTGCCGTAGTCGCAGGACATATAAAATTTGTCGAAGGGGCCGGGCTCCGGGGGCACCACGTGGAAATCCTTGTTGAACATGGTGTAGATCAAGCCCTCGGCCACCACCCACAGGCCCCGAATATACCGGTCATAGAACACGCCGGAATACATCCCCTCATAGCGGGTCTTGATGGCCTCCGGGAGCGCCGGGTTGTCGTCCATCGTGAAGTGTAGGTGCAGGCCGTTCTTCTCCCTGGGCTTGTTGCCCTCTATCCAGTTTTTGTAAAACCAGTGTTCCGGGCCCTCCGGGTTACAGTTGAACCAGAACTTGCTGCCCTCGATGGAACACCGGGCCAGCGCCTGCTCTACAAAGGACTGAGGCTGCAGGGCGACCTCGTCCAGCAGCACCCCGGCAAGGGTGATGCCCTGGATCAGCATATAGCTGGACTCGTCCCGGCCACCGAACAGGAAGTAGGTATTCTCCCGCCCGGCCCCGTCGGAGATCACCAGCTTATTCTCGGACCGGCGCTCTACGATGGTCAGCGCCGGGGGCACCCAATCCCGAAGGTTCAGAATCACATTCCGCCGCAGGCTTTCGATGGTCTTTCCGCATAGGGCGAACTTCTGGCCGTTGAAGGTGGCCATGCTCCACAGGATGAAGCCCACGGTCATGCACACGGTTTTGCCCGAGCGGATGGAGCCGTCGCAGATCAGGGCGTCACGGTCCCGGAAACGGGGCTGCTGCCACCACAGCATGGCCAGCTTCTGGCGCTTACTCAACCTCTGGTAAATCATCGGCATTCACTTCCTCCGTGGCCATGATAGCGTCCAGGAGGTTATTTTCACCGGCGGGCGGCTTATCGCCCCGGACATCCGGCTCCCGCTGGTCCAGATACTGCTTGCCCAGCCAGATTGCCATGTTCGCGTTCTTCTCGGCAAGCCGGAACTGGCACCGGCGGAGAGATATTTTCCCGTTTCCCCGCTTTTGTGAAAAAACCTCGGAAAAACCCCGGCCATAGGTGCGTCGGCACCAGCTCCGCAGGGTTTTGTCGGTAACGTCGAAATAGCCGCAGATTTCCTCCAGAGTGCATTGGAGGCCGCACAGCTTCTCAAACGCCTTTTGGTCTATCTTCTTCAGCGGCCTCGCCATACGCACTCACCTCCTGTGGTAAATCTCCGGGTCCGCTATGTTGTAGGTACACCACCGGCAATCCCGGATGCAGTCCACACACTCGGGAGGGACGGTGGGCGTTGTGTCCGAATAGGACACGGGGCCGCCCAGGGCCAGCAGCTCCTTCCGCTCCAGCCGGGGCCTATCCCACGATGGCTCCCAGGTGGCGCAGCTCTCGTCCTGCTCGGTCCCGACGGCGGCTCCGCGCTCGATATCCCGCACGGCCTCCACCAACAGCCGGACGCCGACGGGGAAGATGGCTTTCCACAGGTCGTGGTAGTCCCACCCCGGCTTGATCCACACCAGCTCCTGGCGCAGAATGTCGCCGCCGTCGGTCTTGTCGGTCAGCCGATAGACGGTGCCACCGGAGGCGAAGTCCCCCATGTGGACAGCCCAGCGGACCGCATCCTTCCCCCGGTGACGGGGAAGCAGGGACGGGTGAAAACCTATGCCGCCGTGCTTCGCTTTAGCCAGGCACTGGCCGGAAATCAGCCAGTGGGAGTGGGCCGCCACGATCAGCTCCGTGCCGTCGGGGATGCAGCTGGACACCAGGCTCTTACAGTCCGTCACCAGGGGCAGGCCCTTGACGGCAGCATAGCCGTATAACTTGTCCTGGTACTTCCCCGGCGGCGCTGGTGCCACGCCGACGATATCGTGCCCGGCGGCCAGCAGGGCCCGGCACACCTCCTTGCCGAAGGCGCGCTGTCCGCATAGAAACAGCTTCATGGCTGCACCTCCCCGATATACTTGAAGCCCTGGACGGCTCGGAAGTGGCCACCATAGCCGGACCCGATACCGTGTTGTCCTCGCTTCGTGCGGGAGGCGCATATAGAGCTGGCGGACTTGGCCTTGTTCCCACCGTACAGAACGGCGGAACACTGTGTCCATTTAGGGCTCCGCCGCAGGGCGGCGCACATCTGCGGGTGGCTGGTGTGGAAGTACAAGGGGTATTTGTGGCCTCCGCGGCCCTTGCCCTGTTTGTGATACTCCGCCACCCAATTTAGGAACCGCATACCAACACCCGCCCCTTGCCACTCTGGCATAGTCACCAAGCGGGTCCCCCGGTAGCCTTGTACCTCGAAGCGCGGGGCGACGGCCATGTGACAGGCCAGCTCTCCGTCTACGGTTCCAATGAAATACTCCCCAGCCACCGGCATGGGGAGGTCTAAATAATAATGCGGCTTAAAATACTTCCAGTAACTTTGGTTGACCTTCCATATTTCAAGCTCAATCGTTGGCCGCTGCCGGGGAACCCCACGTTCAAAGGTCCTCGTCTTGGTGTCGATGACCCAATCCGGCTGTATCCAGTCCAGGATATCGTAGTGGGGTGTGAGTAACACCACCTTCCCACCTGGGTTTCCCCGCCGCCACGCCTTCTGGAATGCCTGGGACCCTATCCGTGCGATCTGCCGGTCCACCACGGAGGTGAACTCGTCAATGACGATCTCCTGGGGCTTCTCGCAGATGATGCGGGCCAGGCCCACACGGAACTGCTCCCCGTTCGACAGCACCCGGAAAGGCCGCAGCCAGGAAGGGACGGACCCAAGGCCCACATTTGCCAGGGCCCCGGTCACTTCGTTGAAGTCCCCATCCGGGGCGATGCAATCTATAACCGGCTTGTCGGGGGCCCAGCCCTCCGTGTAGTCGTAGATTTTATCCTCCCCGAAGATGATACGCCCGATGGAGGTCTTGCCCGATCCAGACGGCCCGACCACCACACCGATGCTCCAGCTCCCGGAGAGATCGGCGTCCAGCTCTAAATCGAAGTTGCAGCCGTTCTCCGCATTGAATAGGCTCTTGACCCGTGCCGCCCGGTAGCTGTCGAAGTCGCTGACACGGTTGTGCACCTCGATCCTGGTCATACGGTCACCACCCGGCACTCATAGCCCATTCCGCGCAGCTTGTTATAGCAGGCTTCCTGTTCCGCTTCGTTTGCCAGGATAACGGTCACCCCATACTGCTGGGTGTACTCAAACTCGGACTTGGAGAAGTTGCCGGGCTTCTCGCCCTGGTCCCCCTCGTCCTCGTCGGTACCAAGGCCCCAGTCCAGGTCAAGGTCCCCGAAGTCCAGCCCTTCCAGCTCGTCGGCCAGGAGATCCAGGTCCCACTCGGCCAGCTCGCCGGTCTTGTTGTCCAGCAGGCGGTATTTCCGCTTCTGGTCCTCGGTGAGCCCGGCCTTTACGATGACCTCGGCCTCTTTCCGCTTCAGCTTCTTCATCGCCCTATACCGGGTGTGCCCGGCAAGGATCACGCCGTTTTCATCCACGACGATGGGGGCGATGTACGAACACTGCCGGATGCTCTCCACCACAGCGGCCACCGCCGGGTCATTCCGCCGGGGGTTTCGCTCATAGGGGTGAATATCCGACAGCTTCATGGTCACTAACTGCAGGTCCATGTTTCGCTGCTCCTTTTCGTGATGTGTCCGCCGCTGCCGATGTTGGCGACCACCGCCAGCCCGGACCACAGCCCCACGCAAAGGAGAAACGCGGGGCCGGAAAAGCCTCCCTTCCAAAAGAATGGCGACCACCCGCGAGGGGTGGCCGCCTGGCTTGTCAGGATTTTACACGGTACCAGTGTACCACCTTGTTTCCAAAAAATCGCCCGGTTTTTTTCCGCTCTTTTTACTCGGTTTCCGTGGCCCCATAAAGGGCGACGGTGAAGTGCCACAGGGCCTTTTCCCGCCGGTCATAGACGGCGGTCTTTTCAAGGCCCAATTCTTCACACAGCAGGTCCACGTTCCCCTTTGCCCGGTGGATGTAGAACCGGTCCAGCACCCGGCGTTCTTCGTCGTCCAGGACCCCCAGGGCCCCGTCAACCTGGGAGATCCACAGCTTGGCCTCTTTCAGCCGCCGCTTCAACTCGTCCCGGTGGACGATGTTGGTCAGCATCATGTCCTCCCGTGTGCTGGTGCCCCCGGAAACGGGGGTGCCGTCGGTGGCCGCCCCGCGGATGCCGGTATAGGCCAGCTCCAGCCGCTTGATCTCCTTGGGGATGCACACCAGGGCTTCCCGGTGGGCCTCGTAGTTTTTCAGCTTCTCGATTGCCTCGCGTTTCCAATTCATTCTCCACCTCCGGGCTCAAGCCCGACCCACTGGGGTACGCACGAATCCCCCATCCGGCACTTCTTCAGACACACCTTGCAAGGGTCCGCCCCGGCCATGACACCGTGAAGGGCGCTCACGGCCTTTTGCAGCTTGGCCGCCGCCTGGTTGGCTTCAACCTTGGCGACGTCGCAGGTCATGAGAGCTTCCGCCAGCCGCTGCTCCAATTCCTCACTGCTGGCCCGCTCCCGGAGATCCCGTATCAGCTGCTGGTCCGCCTCGTGCTGGATTACCAGCCGGGCGTTTTCCCGGATAAGCTCGTCCACAAAGATGGTGTCCTTGCTCAAAACAACGCTTGGATTGCTCATACCGTCCCCTCCCTCAACTTTTTAATCCTGGCCCGGATAGCCCGCATCATGGACGCTTGCCCGTCCTCTTTCGCGTCCAGGGATTGCATGGCATCCAGCTCCACGGTCCCCTCGGCCACCAGCACGATAACGCTGGTGGTGGCCGACCGCTGCCCCTGCCGGTGCAGCCGGTCAATGAACTGCTCCCACAGCTCCAGGTCGTATATCGGCCCGAACCACACGATGATGTGCCCGCCGTCCTGGAGGTTCAGCCCATGGCCGGCTCCGGCGGGGTGGGCCAGCAGCAGGGGGATGTCGCCCCGGTTCCAGGCAGCTATGGTTTCACTGTCCTTCAGCTGGACCGCCTGGGGGAACCGGGCCATGATGCGGTCCCTTTCGTGCTGGTACCGGTAGGCCACCAGCACCGGCTCCCCGTCGGCCTCGGCCAGCACATCCTCCAACACGTCCAGCTTGTCGGTGTGGAGTGCGTGGGCGACGTGACTCTCGTCGTAGACGGCACCCCCCGCGATCTGTAACAGCTTCCCGGTGACCGCCGCCGCACTCCCGGCGTCGATGGTACTACCAGCCAGCTCCAGGAGGGCCTCCTTCTCCATGGAGTCATACAGAGCCCGTGCCGCCGGGGACAGCACCACGGGCCGCACCGTCTGGACCAGCTTCGGCATCGGCACGTTGCCCTCGGTTTCCAGGCTGATACAGATATCGGAGATCTTCCGGTAGACCTCCGCCTCGGCCCCCGGCCTCGGTGCCCAATCGTAGATTACCGGGCCATTCCGGCGGCCAGGGGTGAAGTATTGGTTCCGGTAGGAGGTGAAGGTCTTTCCCAACCGCTCCCCCCGGTCCAGTAGGTACACCTGGGCCCACAGGTCCAACAGGCTCCGGGGCCGGGGTGTGCCGGTCAGCCCCCACAGGTACCGCACCAGGGGCCGCACTTTTCGCAGAGCTCGAAAGCGCCGGGCGCTGGGGTTGCGGAAGCTGGAAAGCTCGTCCACAATGACCAGGTCAAAGGGCCACTTCGGACCGTAGAGGTCCACCAGCCAGGCCGTGTTCTCCCGGTTTATGACATAGACGTCGGCCTCGGCCTTTAGGGCGGCCAGCCGTTCCTGCCGGGAACCCAGGACCTTGCTGATCCGCAGGTGCCGGAGGTGGTCCCACTTTTCGCTTTCCCGGCTCCAGGTATCCTCGGCCACACGCAGCGGGGCGATGACCAGGACCTTCGACACCTCGAAGCGGTCAAACAGAAGCGCCTCCGCCGCCGTCAGCGACACGGACGTTTTGCCCATACCAGGCTTCAAAAACAGGCCAGCCGCCGGGTGCGTCAACAGGTAGTCGATGCAGTACGTCTGGTAATCGTGGGGTGTGTACTTCATCCAGGGCCCCCCTCTCCAGATATGGCCGTCACCATATCGTCCACGGCCTGCTTGCTGTCCGGGACGTACACCCGGAAGCCCAGCCGTCGAATCACACCATGCACATACGCTTGCCGGGGCCGGGGCTTTTTCCCGAGGTCCTTTGTTTCCGCAAAGTAGGCCCTCGCCCCCGGCATGAGTATGAGCCGGTCCGGTACCCCGGTCCACCCAGGGCACACCAATTTCAAGGCTACGCCTCCGGCTTCTTTTATCCGCCGCCGAAGGTATGCTTCAACCGTCTTTTCCATAGGTCCTCCAAATTGCCAAGCGTTTGGGATTTTGGGGTCTGTCCCCCGTGTCCCACATTTCCCATGCGCGTATATAGGCGTCGCGCATTAGGCGCGTTAGGCGTGCGCCTGCCCGCTTAATCTCTTTAATTCGTTTAGGTCTTAATAAAAATAAGGGACAAGAGGGACAAGCACCGCCCAGCCGTTGAAATTACAGGGTTTTCCCCGTCCCTCTAATGTGGGACACGTCGGGGACAAGAGGGACAGGGGCCCCGAAGTTTGTCCCTCTTGTCCCTCTCTGTCCCTACCGGTTAAGGGACACGCCGGAAGCGGGTCTGCTTGCCGTAGACGCCGCACCGTTGCCGCCCCGGTTCCTCTACCCAGCCGGAAAGCTGCCGCAGAATGGTGTTGACGTCCCCCCGGTCCTGCCGGGACAGGCGGCGCGGATCAGCGCCGAAGCACTCGGCCCACACCTCCACGGCGCTGACGTAGTCCCGCCGCTGGGTGCCGATGGCCCGCATATCCGGGTCCTCGGTGAACCACCCCTGCCGCCGGGGGATGTCCATACTCTCCCAATCGGCGGGGAGCAGCACGTCCAGGTAGTTTTCCACCAGCCCCCGCCGGGGGTCGTCCTCGGTAAATTCCTGCTGCTGTTCCAGGGCCCTGGCGGCCAGCTCCGGCGACAGGGTCAGCTTTTCGCCGTCCTGGTACCGGGCGGCGGCCTCCGCCCACAGCTGGTCAATGACGGGCTGGGTGAGGTCACGCCACACCGTCCGGGGCGGGGCGGCCTCGCCCAAGCGGACCGGCCAGAACCGGCGATTGCCCGTGTCGTCCCGGAGGAAGGCCGTGGAGTTGGTGGTGCCGATGAAGATACACTGTCGGGGGTGGTCCTCCACCCGGCGGCCATAGGCGGCCCGGTAGCTGTCCACCTGCTTGGAGATAAAATTCTTGATGGTTTCGATCTCTATCTTCCGCATGGCGGCCAGCTCCCCCAGCTCCACCAGCCAGTAGCCCTGGATTCCCTCGTAGGCTTCCTTGGTGCCGATCCCGGCCAAGCTGTCGGTGTACCAGCCGTTGGACATCTTCGCCACCAGGGTGCTCTTTCCTCGGCCCTGGGGCCCGGAGAGGGTCAGCACATAGTCGAACTTGCAGCCGGGGTCCAGGATACGGGCCACCGCCGCCACAAAAGTTTTCCGGGTCACGGCCCGGACGTAGGGCGTGTCCTCGGCCCCCAGGTAGTCAACGAGCAGGGTATCCAGCCGGGGCTCCCCGTCCCACTCCAGGCGGCCCAGGTAGGCCCGGATGGGGTGAATGGCGTGGTCCTTGGCGGCGGTCATCATGCCGTCCATGATTTTCTCTTTGCCGGTCAGCTTGTAGTATTTCTCCAGGTACCGGCGGAGGGCGCTGTCGTCTGAGTCGTTCCAGGTGCTGCCGTTGACCGTGTCCTCTACCGGACGCCACGGGAGATCCCGCAGGGCCACCGGGCGCACCTTCAGATCGTTGTAGGCCACCGCCCCCTTCAACAAGGGATCGTGGCAGATGATGATATAGGCGTTGTCGATGGTGGAGAGGACCTTCCCCTTCCGGTCCACCTCCAGGGCGTCGGCCCAGTTTTCGTCGTCCGGTTCCATGGGTGCGTCGAAGTCGGCCTTGGCCCGGTCCAGCCGCTCCCGGTTCAGCAGCCGCTTGACCTCCGTATCCCCCGCCGCCAGGTCCTGCATGGCGAGGAAAGAGGGGCGGCGGCTCATGGGGGTGTCCGGCTGGGCGTCCTCGTCCTGGGCCCCGAACAGGTGGATGCGGACCAGGTCGAAAGCGTTACAGAGTCGCCCGCCCGCCGGGTCCGTGCTGTGGTTGGAGTAGGCGAATACCCCGCCGTCGTAGAGGACCAATCCAGCCGACGTGGAGCCCTTGGCGTAGGTGTAACGGCCCTGCATGGCGCAGGGGGTATATACACCCGGCAGGAACTTTTCTATGGCCGTGTCAACGTCGTAGCACCGGCAGAAGGCCCCCACAATGCCCGGCTTCTCCAGGGGGTTGCCCTGCTTCTTGGCCTCCCGCTTCCGGCTTTCCTCGAACTGCGGCGGCATCGGCCAGTAGGACGTGTCCCGCCAGTCGGGGTACTGGCCCAGGATGTCGTCGGGGTCCATCCACGGGTTGTCCAGGTAGGCCGGGGAGAAGTCCCCGTCCCTCGGGGTGCTGGGGTAGTACATGATGCGGGTGGGCTGGAAGGTGGTAGGGTCAAACTGTTCCATGCCCAACTCATGGGCCACCCACCGGCTCACGGCCTGGTATTCCTCGGCGGTGATGGGCCGGGCCAGCGGTATCACGAGCCGCAGGCGGGGCTTCTCCGGGGTGCTCTTGTGGGTGGGGTACACCGCCGCGGCGTTCCCATAGGCCAGGTCGAAGCAGTCCAGGAGATCGGGCCGGGCGAAGTCGGCGTCCAGGGTGAGCAGGGTGCGGTTCTCCAGGTTCTCGATCTTCCGGCGGCCCTGCCGGAGCCGGCCTCCGACGTAGGCCCCCACGTCCTTGATGCGGTCCTGTTCGTCTTTCCCGAGCCGGACGTATTCCTGCAGGGTTTCCTTGGTCTTGGTCGTGGTGAGGATGGTGTCCAGGAAGGTGGACCAGGCCACGACCTGGCCCCTGCCGACCTTCGCCAGCCGCGAGGAAAACGTGGTGATTTGGAGATCCCCGTCATAGTTGAGATTAGGCACAGCACTCCCTCCCTTAGTCCTTCATGTAGAAGTCGCTCTCGAAGCCCGCCGCATTGAGGGGCAGGCCAGGGGCCCAGGAAAGCGGGCGGCTCATGATTTCCCGCACCTCTTCCAGAGAGCCGGTCCCCCGTGGGGTATCAAGGATGACCTCGTCGTGGACGTGCATCACGACCCGGTACCCGGCGGCCTCCAGGGCCAGCATGGCGTCCCGCAGGCAATCCCGAGCGGCGGCTTGCGTGATGTTCTCGGTCAGCTTCCCGCCGTAGGTTTTCTGGCGGGTGAATTTCTTTCCGGTATCGGTGCCCATGTAGGTGAGCCCCATCTTGTCAAAATTCGGGTCCCTCCGCAGCTCCGGCTGGTAGTAGGCCAACCGCCGCCCGGACGGTAAGGTGATGAATAAATATCCGTCCTCGCAGCTGAACCGCACCCCGTGGGCCAGGGTGGAGGGGGTTCCCCGCAGGGCCCGGATCGCGGCATCCTCCACCTCGCTCCAGTAGGCCACGATGGAGGAATTGGCTTCCCGCCACCGCTTCACGATGCCCGGCAGCTCGTCCTCCGGGATGCCGCTTTGCAGGGCACCCATCGCCACCAGCGCATTGGGGCCGCCCTGGTAGCCGCAGGCGAGGGTGGCGACCTTGCCTTTCGGGCGTAAATCGGCGTGGGGGCCGCCCTTCTTGATCTCGTCCTTCGGGATGTGGAACATCATGGAGGCGGTGGCCTCGTAGATCAGGCCGTCGCCCCGGAACACGTTCAGCACCCATTCCTCGTCGGCCAGCCACGCCAGCATCCGGGCCTCGATGGCCGAATAGTCGCAGACGATGAACCGGCAGCCCTCCGATGGGACAAAGGCCGTGCGGATCAGCTGGGAGAGGACGAAGGACGGGGAGCCGAAGGCCAGCTCCAGCAGGTCAAACTCCCGGTTGCGGACCAGCTCCCGGGCGGTGGCCAGGTCCGGCAGCTTGTTTTGGGGAAGGTTCTGGACCTGGACCAGCCGCCCGGCCCACCTGCCCGTCCTCGGTGCTCCGAAAAATTGCAGGAGGTTATGGACCCTCCCGTCCTTGCAGAGCCCCCGGTCCATGGCCTCAAATTTTTTGTTGGAGGTCTTGCCCAGCTCTTGGCGTAGGCGCAGCACCTGGCGGGTGGTTTCGTCGGGGGCGGCGGCGAGTAGCTCCGGCACGGCCTTCTTGTCCAGGCTCTCCACCTCCAGGCCACGCACCTCCAGCCAGTGGGAGAGCTGGGCGGTGCTGTTGGGGTTGGATAAGCCGGTCAGCTTCTTGGCCTCCGCCAGCAGCCGCCCGGAGTATAGCCGGTCCAGCTCCAGGGCGTTTTTTACCAGCACGGGGTCCAGGGCCACGCCCCGGTCATTGATACGCTGGTCCAGCACCCAGGCGTCCTGCTCTACCTGTGGCCGGGGGAACCGGGCCAACAGATCCCGGATGGTCGTTTCCACGTCCACGTCCCGGACGTTGTACCGGCGGAAGGTTTCCCACCGGTCCGGGGCGTCCTGGGGGAAGTGCCGGGTGCCGTCCTTCGCGGGCTTGCAAAAGTAGGCGATCAGCGCCTTGCCCTCTTTCATCTTCTGCTGTTCCAGCCCCAGGGCGGCCCCGACCTGTTCCAAGGTGCCGGGGAGCCCCATCGTGGCCGCCAGCACCATCGTGCAGCACCACTGCTCCGGGGGCATGGAGCGGCCAAAGTACCGGGCCAGGCACGTCCTCTCAAACGCCGCATTGTACGCTGTCTTGAGGACGGCGGGGTCGGTGAGCAGGGCCAAGAACTCGTCCAGGTCCCCGGCGGGCAGGTCCGACTTGACCGCCGGGAGCAGGGAGCCGTAGTGTTCCGGCTCCCTGCTGGCGGTCAGGTCTATAATCTTTGTGGGCTGGTCGTCCACCTTGTAGGAGATCAGCAGGATGGTGAAGTCCGGGGCCTCCGTGTAGGGCCGGGAGCCGGCTTTTTTGATATCGACGCTGGAGTAGGTCTCCACGTCAATCCCTACAATCACCTTACCGCCTCCCTCACGTGGCTGATAACCGCCGTGGCGGTATCCAGCAGGGACAAATCCGTCACCGGAAACTCGCGGACGGATTCGCCGTCGGGGCGGCTCAGCTCCACCCGCACCATCTCGATATGCCCGTGCATGGTGTAGGTGCACACCAGGTGGGTGGCCCGGCCTTTTATGGCCGCCTGCAGCATGGCCTTTAGGTAGAACTCCACGAAGCGTTTCTTGGTCATACCAGGTCCTCCACGCTGAACACGATCCCGCGACACCACACCACGCCGTCCTCGTTTATGTTGAAGGTTTTATGGGGGATATCGGTTTCGAAGGTCCAGCAGGGGCCCCCGTCGTCGTGCCACACGGCTTTGATGGCCTTGGCGGCTCTTTTGGCGACGGCAAAATACGGGCAGTCGTCGCTGTTGCAGTCCGGAACCTGGAGCACACCGTCCTTGGACACATAGATGGTCCCGCCTCCGAAGCATCCGGTTTCATCGGAAATGGCCCCCTCGAGCTCCAGGCAATCGTCGGAGTACCCATAGACTACGACAAGGCCCGCCATTTTTATGGCGGCGGCTTCGTCGGGGGAGATTTCGTGCATGACCTCGCGCCCATTGAGCCGCTCGGCCAGCTTTACTGCGGTCAGGTTTTCCATGTCAATCCTCCTTTATGGTTGGAAGGGCCCCGCCGCCCGGATGGGTAGCGGGGCCGGGTGGGATGTTACATGATATCGTCCAGCTCGCCGTCGCCGGAGAAGCCGTCGTTGAAGTCGTCCTCGGCCTTGCTGCCACCAGCCAGGCGGTCACCGTCGGACACCTTCTGCACGTTGTTCAGCCCCACGGCCACGCCGTTGTTGCCGCTGGTGGAGAAGGGATAGAAGTTTACGGAGAACCGGCAGTAGCAGCCGGAATAGACCTCGTCGCGGTCCATGATGGGGTTGAGCGCCAGGTCCACCACGCCGGGCTTGCGGTTGGCGTTGGCGTTGATGAAGTAGCACCCGGCGAAAGCCTCGTCGTCGGGGCGCTCTTCGTCGCCGTCCCGCAGGGGGAGCTTCAGCTTGGCGGGCCGCTTGCCCTTCCACTTGCTCTTGATGCCCTCCTGGATGGCGGCCTCCTGGGCGGCCTTGACCTTCCGCAGCGTGACCTCGTCGTCCTTGCGGATGACGATGCAGGCGGAGTACTTCTTGGGGGAATTCTCGTCGATGCTGGAGGGCTCGAAGATGTGCTCGTAGGACAGGCGGCACTTGCCGGTGATGACCTTGCAGGGGTTGTTGGTGTTAGGGGTAGCCATTTTACATTTCCTCCTTAAATTCGTCGGCCGCTTTAGCGGCAGTATTCAGCTCGGGGCGTTTGTCGTTCTCGGGGACCAAGACCGGGGCCCCCTCCGGTTTCACGATGTAGGCACCGGCCAGGGTGCCGAATTTCTTCTTGCCCACCAGCTTTTCCATGGCGGTGATGCCCAGCAACTCGCGGGGCTTGTAGATGGCGGACTCCGCGAAGCCCGCACCCTGGAGAGCGGCGGCGATGGCGGCCTCGTCGCCATACCTCCGGTTGCTCCGGCCCTCCACCACCTTGAAGCCGGGGAACCGCTCCCCCTTGTTGATGGCGGCGTCCAGGGCGTATTCCTTGACCTGGTCGGCCCAGGAGAGCAGGGCCGGGAGCCGGGTCAACACGTCCGCGATTTCCTCCGGGCTCAGCGTGGGCGGCTGAGCGAAGTCGTGGGCGGCCAGCTCCATCTGGTAGTCCGCACGGGCCCGGCAGGTGGCGGCGATCTTGCACCAGCGGCACTGCTGCTCTCCGGGGTTGAACTCGCCCTTGCCCTCCCAGGCCAGGGCGGCCCGCGGCTTCAGCTCGTACTCCGCCCAGGCCAACAGCCGGTCGGGGCTGATGATGGCGGTGGAGATGTTGCCGATCCGCGGCTGGAAAATGCTCATGCGGATGGCGTCGATCTGATAGGCCCAGCTCAAGGCCAAGTAGCAGCCCAGGGCGTAGATACGCATCTGGCTGTTGCCCTCGGCATCGACCTTGATACCGGTGCCGTATTTGAGGTCGGTCACGTCCATGAGCCCGTCGGCCAGGATGATGGCGTCGGAGGTGCCGAAGGACTCCGGGATGTACTCGCCCAGCTCCACCCGCTGCTCGATGAACAGCCGGGGGTCCGGGCACTTGGTCTTGGCCTCGGCCATGCGCTCCCCGATGAAGGTCACGTAGTCGTCGATGTATTCCTCCATGGAGGCGCTATACATCGGGTCGGCCCGGACTTCCTCCAGCTCGGCGGTGACGTCGATTCCCTCGTAGATGGCCCGCAGGCGCAGCTCCCCCAGCCGGTGGGCCAGGGTGCCCTCCTGGGCGTACTCGCTGCCCTTGTCCTCGAAGCCCTCATTCAAGCGGGCGCTGGGCGGGCAGGACATCCACATGTAGGAGCTGGACGGTCCCAGCAGGGCGTGGGCGTCAGGCATTGTCCTCACCCAGCCCTTCCAGGGCTTCCAGGAACGCCGCCCGGTCCTGCTCCGCCAGGCTGGTCATGTTGGGCACCCCGAACTTTTCCAGGATGGCCTTGACCTTTGCCTGGCCGTACTTCTTGGCGGCATCGATTCCCGCGGCTCGGACTTCCTCCAGCTTGGGGGCCTTTGCCGGTTTCGGCTTCTGCTCCGGCTCCGGCTCCGGGGCGGGGTCCCCGGTCACACGGTTGGTATCCGGCCCGGCCTCGAAGGGCGGTTCCTCCACATAGGGCTCCCTGGGGGTGTCGGACACCGGCTCCGGGGTACCCTCCGGGGCGGGCTGCTCGGCGGCCTGGCTGGCGGCCAGCTTGGCCTCCTTGTGCATCTCCGCTTCGTAGATGCGGTTGGCGGCGGCGGACACGTCCTTGTTGCTCATGCAGCGGATGCCGAAGGCCGTGAGGGCGGCCAGGGCTTCCAGCGGCGTGTCGCCGGTGACGGTGATGGTGATTGCCATTGTCAAACTCCTTTCGTTTATACCAGCGTGGTCCCCTCGACCACAGCAAAGCAGATCTCGGCGGGGTCGTACCCGGCCAGCAGCAGGTCCCGCAACAGGGAAATGCGGATGAACTCCCGCTTGGTGCCAACCTTTAGGGCGGGGCAGTCGGCGGCCCCTTTGCAGGTCTTGAATTTGCAGTTGAGGCAGACCCGGGCCTCGTCCTCGCGGCTCACTTGGCCGCCTCCGCAGCTTTCGCTTTTCTGGCGGCCTCATAGATAGCGTTGTCCGCGGCCCGCAGGTCGTCGAAGTGCCGCATGAGGGTGTCCACGAGGATGCTGTGCATGGCGAGGAAACCGGGGAACTCGTTTTTCACGAAGCAAATCGCCATGATGTCGTCAAAGCTCTTTTGGCTTTGATACCCGGATTCCTCGATTTTCTCGTGCCACAGCTGGAGGGCTTCCATAGCGTCCTCTATGTGGGCCAGGGGGCTCTCGACCTCGCTGGCCGCTTGGAACAAGGTCTTGATTTCGTCCATGCTTGACTTTACCTTTCTCCTCTGCTACAATGAGGGGTGTAGTGATGGATTCCCAAATGGTCGCTACTTGTTGCCGCCCTCGATGTTCGCACCATCGGGGGTGGCGTTCTTTTTGTTCCGGGCCAGGGTGAGCAGGGCTTCCAACCGGGGGATAGCTTCCCGATCCGGCAGGTTCAGAGCTTCGGACCGGGCTTCCATGAGCGCCGCTTCATCCTCACGGCCCTTTGCGGCGTCGTAGAGGTCACGGCCCAGCTGTTCGCACTTGGCGATATCCAGGGCCCTCTTGCTGCACTCCAAATGGATGTCCGTACCGGGGATCGTGTTGTTCCCAACGGTCAGCTCATACATGATTTGCGCGTCGAAAAGGACGTCGTTGATGATGGACAGTTTGTTGCCGAGCATTTCGGCGTCGTAGGAGTCAATGCTTTTCTGCTTGGCGTCGGAAAACATATCCTCCAGGATTTCCTGCAAAAGCAGGCGGGCCCGGTTCACGGACACGAAGCAGCCATCCACGGCAAGGCTGATGGTGATTCGGTCCTTCTGCGTAGTCAGTGGGACGTACATGATTAACCTCCTGTTTATTTTTTACCGGCGGTGCCGGTCCAGGCCCGGCCACTCAATGAGCACCCAGACCACCGCGAGGGTGAGCGCAGACACCAGGCAGAAGCCCAGCGGCCCGAGGGACTCCATGAGCCCGTCGGCCAGGAGCGCCAGGAACATGACCAGCCCGAAGGCGATGCCGTCTTTCACAGAATCACCTCCCCGCGGTCAGATCCTGGACGCCCGCACGTCAACCCTGCGGATGCCGTCCACCGTCGGAGGGTCGGCACGGGCCCGGTGATTGCCGATGCGGAGCAGGGCCAGAACGTCGTCCAGGTTGACCAGCGCCTTTTGGCCCGCCCAAAACACCGGCACCGAGCCGTCCTTCATCATCTGGCGGATGCAGTACTCGGTGACCTCGCTCTCCGGGTCCAGGGCCCTGATCTCGGCAACGATCCGCGGAGCCGTCCGCATACGCGGGATTTTTTCGGTTTCCACTATGACCTCCCTTCTACTGTCCGGATTATCGGACAGTCCATTGTGTAGAATAGAATTGCAACGCTTATATCGCGTCAATCCTCTTGTTTTCGCCTCCCTTCAAGATAGTCACGTTTCGTGACTTACTGGCCAAAAAAAAGCTCCCCGACAGTGGTGTCATAGAATCGGGCCAGCGCGACCTTGATTTCGTCACGCGGGACCCGCGCCCCGTTTTCGTACATCGAAAGGGCGGAAACACTGATGTGCAGGGCGGCAGCTACGGCCTCACGGGTTCGCTCCCCGCGCAAATCGCGCAGCTTCTTACCGATAACTTCCGGGCTGGGCATTTTATCGCACCTCCTTTCGTGGTCGCGTTTCGTGACCGCATTATGAGTTTAGCACTCCACACACGGATTGTCAACACCTTTCGTGACTTTTTCCTCTTTACATTTGACACGTTTCGTGTTATACTCCACTTATCACGTAGGAGGGTGACCGCTATGAGTAATAGTTTCCCCGAAGCCCTTAAGCGGCTCCGTGCCAAAAAGGGCTTGACCCAAGCAGAACTGGCCGAAGGGCTGGGCGTTGCCAAAAGTACCATCAGTATGTACGAGGTGGGGGCCCGAGAGCCGGATTTTGAAATGCTCGAGAATATCGCGGATTTCTTCAACGTGGACTTCATGGAGCTGGTGCGCCCGCAGCAGCCGGAGCCGCCGTCTCCCCTTACCAAGAAGGAACAGCGCGATATCGCCAGGGACCTGGAGGGCATCATGGAGCAGCTGGACGGCAGCGGGGACCTCATGTTTGACGGGGACCCCATGAGCGCCGAGGCCCGCGAGAGCATCCGGGCCGCCATGAAGCTGGGCCTGGAGGCCGCCCGGCTGAAGAACAAAGCGAGGTTCACACCCAAGAAATACAGAAAGGAGTAAGCCGTGGATAGCAGACGCCTTGCGCTATCCCTGGCCCGGAAATACAAAACGCGGGACCCCTTCCGTATTGCCGAGGCCATGGGATACACCATCATTTTCACGCCCTTGGTGGGGGTGCGGGGCTTTTACCAATTCATGAAGCGGTGCCATATCATCTACCTGGACGACTCCCTGGATGAAAACGAGGCCCGCTTCGTGTGCGCCCACGAGCTGGGGCACTCTCTGCTGCACCGAGGGTTTAACCGGATTTTTATGGACACCCGCACCCTTATGAGGACGGGCCGGTATGAGCGGGAGGCGGACCGCTTCGCCGCCGATCTGCTCTACGACGACGCCGATCTGCAAGACTTCCTCCAGCTCCCGCTGCCGACGGCGGCGGCCTGCCTGGGGCTTTCCGAGGACGTGGCCGCATACCGGCTCCAAGGAATACAGTGTTCCTTCTACTGACCAAAAACGACAGCGCTGTCGTTTTTGCCGGAAAACAAAAAAAAGCCGCCCCCCGGTGCCGTAGTACCGGGGGGCGGGGAAAGAGGAGAAAGCTATGTTTGGGAAAAAAGGAAAATGCGCTGTTTGCAACGAAAAATTGTCCACCGCAATCCAAATTAACGGCGGGGATATTTGCCCTGTCTGCAATCGCCTCATTACCCATTCTCCGCTCTGCACGGTTGAGCAGCTAAAAAAGGCATGGGAAGAAAATCACAGACGCCTTGAGGCATTCAAACCAACTATGACCGTCTCCGACTTTGGCAGCGGGTTTCTGTACATTGACTCCGAACAGCAAATGATCTATATATCCAGCATTAAGAAGCCGAAAGTAGAGCCTATCGTATTCAAATTTTCTGAAATCGATGGCTTCAAAATCGAAAGGGCGGGGCAGAAAACAGTTACCAAGACAAAAGGCGGCGTGGGAAGGGCCGTTGTTGGCGGAGCCCTATTCGGTGCAGCCGGGGCCGTCGTAGGTGCTTCCACGGCCCGGCAAGAGACAAAGCAGGTGGGCGGGATTTCAATGCTTACCGTTGATTTAACTATCAACGGCTTAAAAACGTCTGTCTCTATGGCGCACCCGCCTTTGAACGCCTCTAACTATCTGGAGAGCGCGATGGATCAGTGACCCCATAAGCAAAAGCCGCCCCCGGTGCGGGAACACCGGAGGCGGCACGGATGCAAAGAACCGAAGCTACTACACCAAGGCCCTTTTGCGCCCTTTATTATAGCACCAAAGGGCGGGGGCCGCAAGTCAAAGGAGGAAAAATGGCAACCGTTCAGAAACAAGGCCGGGGCTATAAAATAACCGTTTCACAGGGCTACGATTACCGTGGGAAGCGGCTCCGCCAACACATGACATGGGTACCCGAACCAGGAATGTCGGAGCGCCAGATTGCGAAGGAACTGGAACGCCAGAAAGTCCTTTTTGAGCAGAGGGTTTTAGGCGGCACCAGTGTCAATGCCAATATCCGCTTCAAGGACTTCTCCGACAAATTCATGGCCGAGTATGCCAAGCTATACTTGAAACCCAAAACGATTCAGACCTATACCGAAAACTTGCGGCGTATCAATCTGGCGCTGGGCCATATCAAGCTGTCCGAACTCCGCACCGGCCACATCAACGCCTTTTACCAAAACCTCCAAGAAACAGGTATCCGTAACCGGGTTACAGCAACGGCCAAAGCTGGCCTGCAAGAACGAATCGGTACCCAGCGGGGAAGGGCTTCGGAGTTTGCCAAGTTGGCCGGTATCAGCCGGGCCACTATTCAACAAGCCGTAGAGGGGAACCCTATCTCCCAGGCCAGCGCCGAGGCCATTGCCGCCGCCTTGGGGGTCAAGGCAAAAAGGATCTTCGATTTCACCACGCATGGCGAACCTTTGGCCCCGGCCAGCGTCTTGTCCTACCACCGCACCTTGTCCTCCGTTCTGGCCAGAGCGGTGAAATGGGGTTATCTCCAAGTCAACCCAGCAGATGCCGCCGAGAAGCCCGCCTTGGGCCGCCGGGAGGCCGCTTACCTTGAGGAAGACGACGCCCGGCGGTTGCTGGAGCTGTTGCAGACCGAGCCCATCCGCTGGCGGGCCCTGATAACTTTCGACCTTTTGTCCGGCCTGCGCCGGGGAGAACTGTTGGGGCTCCGCTGGGAAGATGTAGACCTGGAAGCCCACACAATCACTATCCGTCAGACATCCAATTACCTCCCCGGTCAGGGGGTCTATACCAGCACTCCAAAGACGGCTGGATCTGCCCGGCCCTTGTTGCTATCCACCGCTGCCATGATGATTCTGTTGGAGTACCGGTCCTGGCAAGATACGCAGCGGGAGAGCGCAGGGGACGCCTGGGAGGATAAGGACGGTAGGGTCTTCACAAACGAGCTCGGAGCCCCGGTATTCCCGGACAGCGTGTCCCAATGGTTCAGCGCCTTTGTGAGTCGGTCAGGGTTGCCGAAAGTGACGGTCCACAGCCTGCGGCATACCTATGCCTCCTTGATGATTGCCGATGGTGTTCCCTTGGTGGTGGTGTCCCGACAGCTGGGGCATACTCAGACCAGCACCACGGCCAATATCTACAGCCACATGATAGCATCGGCCCAGGCAAAAGCTATGCAGACCTTTGACAGGTTCAACGACGTGTTGGCTCCTGAGCAGAAGCGTGAAAAGCAGAAAAAAGCGGCGGGAGGCTGATGCACCCCGCCGCTTCCTTCGTGTATCTCGTTGTATCTTCTGGTGAAATTGGGCACTAAACGGACACTAATGCACGAGCGGTCAATTTTTGCTCTCAAAGAAAAATTGCAAAAAGCAAGAAAAATCCCCCGAAACCCTGCGGTTTCCGGGGGATTTTTGGAGCTGCTGGGCAGATTCGAACTGCCGACCTCATCCTTACCAAGGATGCGCTCTACCTACTGAGCTACAGCAG
>CANRHK010000001.1 GCA_947630395.1 uncultured Oscillospiraceae bacterium | reverse complement strand
TAATGTAACACAACCCCAAATCCAAGTAAAGCACAGGCTTCACTTCCGATACCTCTCCACAATTTTTTCCACAGCCCGTATCACATCCTGCACGTCCTCGTCGGTGAGGGAGTAGTACAGCGGCAGGCTCATGGACTCCATGTAATATTTTTCCGCGTTGGGGCAAAGGCCCTTTTGGTAGCCGAGTTTTTCATAGTAAGAGTGCCAGTAGACGGGCAGATAGTGGACCTGTGGACGAATCCCCTCCGCCGTGAGGGCGTCAAAAAACTGCCGCCTGTCGCAGGACATTTGTTCCTTGTGGAAGCGAAGGATATACAGGTGGCGGGTGGTGTCGGATTCGGGCATCTCGCGCTGTACCTGCAGCTGAGGGATGCGGGAGAACGCCTCGTCATACCTGGCGACGATCTCCCTGCGGCGTCTGGAAAAGGCTGCCAGCTTATCCAGCTGGCTCATGAGCAGCGCCGCCTGAAAATCGGTCATGCGGTAGTTGTAGCCGAATCCCACCTGCTCGTTGTACCAGGGATCGTCGGTGGGATGGACCATCAGGCTCCGGTCTCTGGTAATGCCGTGGGCGTGTGCCAGAACCAGTTTGTCGTACAGCGATTTGCTGTTGGTGGTGACGGCTCCGCCCTCGCCGGCGGTCACGGTTTTGACCGGATGAAAGCTGAAGGCGGTCAGGTCCGCGATGCTGCCCACAGGCTGTCCCTTGTATCGGGTGCCGATGGAATGAGCGGCGTCCTCGATCAGAACCAGCCCGTGCCGTTTGCAGATGGCGCGGATGGCGTCGAGCTCTGCGGCCTGTCCGGTGAAATCCACGGCCACTACCGCCCGGGTCCGATCCGTGATGTGGGCTTCTATGGAAGCGGGATCGATGTTGTAGGTCTCGGGGTTGATATCCGCAAAGACGGGCCTTGCGCCACAGTACAGCGCACAGTTAGCGGAGGCGGCAAAGGTGATCGGGGTGGTGATGACCTCGTCCCCCTCCCCGATGCCGGCGGCGATTGCCGCAATGTGGAGGGCGGCGGTCCCGCTGCTCACCGCGACACAGTATCTGGCGCCGGTGACTTCGCACAGCCGCTCCTCCAGCTGAGAGATGCGGGGGCCGCAGGTCAGATAATCGCTTCTCAGCACGTCCGTTACCGCCTGGATGTCCGCATCGTCAATGTATTGTCTTCCATAGCTCAGGGGCGTCTCCCGCACGGGGATGCCTCCTTCGATTGCAAGCTTGTCCATATTCTTCTCCTGTTTTGGTCGTTTGTCTAAGGTTGATAGTGACATTGATTCAAGTATAGCACATTCCGGTAAAAAAGAGAAACACCAGCTTGCACAAAAAGGATGCCGTTAGTATAATAAGTTAGAGACAACGACTTGGAATGTACCGCAGTTTTGCGGGAGGGATGAAGGGTATGGACGAAGAAAAGAAAGGATGGGGCCGGCTGTGGCACGCTCTGCCGGTCGCAGGGCTTTTGGTGTGGGGAGCGTTCTGCGTCACCAATAATCTCTGGTATGATGAGGCGTATTCCGCCTCCATGGTGTCGCAGTCCTGGACCAGGCTGTTCTATATCACGGCGTCGGACGATCATTCCCCTTTTTACTATATTCTGCTGAAGCTGTTCTTTATGCTGTTTGGCGGCGGGAAACGGTTCTTCAGCCTGAAGCTGATGTCGGTCCTGTTCATGGAGGGCTACCTTCTGCTGGGCAAGTACTATGTGAGAAAGCTTTTCGGCCTGCGGATATCGATCTATTTTATGCTGTTTTCCATCCTCATGCCGATCATGAGCGTGCAGGCGGGGAATGTGCGCATGTATGCGGCCGCGCTTTTTTTCCTGACACTTGCGGGACTGAGCGCCTGTGATCTCTATCGAAGCCCCTCGCGGAGGAAATGGGTCGTGTTCTGCTTGTCCAGCATCTGTACGGTGTACTGTCATACGTTTGCTATGATCCAGACGTTTTTCTTTTATCTGCTCTTTTTGGGGGCCATCCTTATCACCAAAAGGAGACGGCTGGTGAAGCCCTTCTTTGTGTGCGGAGGAACGGTGGCGTTTGTGTTCTCCCCGTGGCTTCTGGTGACCTGCAGGCAGATGGTTCTGAGGATGCGCTACGACGCAGGCTCCACCGCCGAGCTGGCGGATCTGTATTCCCTGATGGACTACTGTAAGGAGTGGTTTTCCGCGGTGGAGACGCCCATCGGGCCGGTGGTGATACTGGGGATGGGGCTGTGCCTGATCCTGTGTTATCTGGCGGTGGACTGGATGCGGGAGCACAGGGAGTTTGCTCCGGCGGTTGGCATGGGAGCTCTGGGGTTGACGGTGCTTGCGGGGGGAGTGATCTCCGCCTGTGTCAACAACTGCTTCATGGGCCGCTATGTGTTCCCGGGCTTCGGATTTCTGATGCTTTTCTACGCGGTGGGCTTTGACCAAATCCGCAGAAAATGGGCAGGAGCTCTGGTCGTTGCGGGGATGGCAGTCTGTTTTTTGCTCCAGTATGGCAGCGAGATCCGCCTGGAGTACGACAGGGGTCTGGATGTGTACGAGCGGTTCTGGGAGGAGCAGGTGACGGAGAACGATGTGATGATCGGGCCTTATACCCACACGATTTTTTTGAATGTATATCATCCGGAGCTTCAATATTATCTGTGCGGTTATAAGCTGTACAGTCTGCCCTTCTCCAACACGGATGCCCTCACGGACCTAAGCCAGCTCGAGGATGTGACGGGAAATATTTGGTATGTGGCCTTTGCGGGGGACCGGCCGGATTCTATGGCGGAATGGTACACCTATGAGGAGGTCTTACGCTTTCATTATATGTATTACGACTTTGTGATCTTTCGGCTGACCGCCTCCTGACGGAAGGGAATGTTTGGCATGGGAAAATGGCTGAATTACGGTAGGAAATTCATAGGGAACCGGGCTTATCTTCTGGCGCTGGGGCTCGTGGCACTGGGCAGCTACGGCTTTCTGGTGACGCACGCCACGGTCGGGATCGACGATACGCCGTATCTCTATTACTTTGAGGACGGCCTGGCGGCGATCGTGGGCAGGTGGGTGCTGTATCTGCTGAATAAGGTGGTGCACATTGCGGAATTTGCGCCGTTTTTGACGGATCTGGCGGGCGTCCTGATCCTGATGGCGGCGGTCACGGTATGGTGCGTTCTTTTGTACTCCATACTGGAGGACAGCCTCCCGTGGTACGGATATCTTTTTTTTGGCGCGGTGTTTTTATCCTCGCCGCTGATCAGCGAGGTGTACACTTATTATCTGCACAACGGCATATCCATGGGCTATCTGTTCTGCGGCGTCAGCCTGTGCTGTTTTCGGGAGGCGCGGCTTCGCCTGGAGCGCAGGGAGGCCGGAGGGTGCCTTCTGCCCTTTCTCGGGTCGGCGGCCGGACTTTGGGCTGCCGTCGGCTGTTATGAGTCCCTGATGATCGTATGGCTCTTGGGCGTCTGTCTGATGTTTCTCACGGAACGCTTTGCAGGCGAGAGGCGCAGGCTGTTTCGCGGCGCGCTGGCGGCAGTGGCGGTGGCGGCCGCGGGCATCGTGCTTCGGAGTGTGATGATCGTTGCCGTCATCCGCATCTTCGGTCTGGAGGAGCTGCAGGACGAGGCGGTCCGGCGGTCTGTCACGGAGATGGTGTCCTGGATCTTTGCGGAGAATGCCGGTCCGGAGTTTGCGATGGTGCTCAAGAGGATGTTTGTCATGTACGGGGTCTTCGCCTACGCCTATTATCCCATACGGATTTTCGTGTGGGCGGCGGCCGTGATCTTCTGCTTTGGACTCTGGCGGACGATACGGCAGCGGGATCCGTGGATCCTTCTTCTGACCCTGGGGAGCTTTGTAGCGTCCTTTCTTTTGATTTTTGTCGAGGGGAGCGCGACCCTGTACCGTTCGGCGCAGTTTTTGCCCGTGATCTGCGGGTACGGTGCGCTCCTGGCGGTGTATGCGGTAAACGGCGCCGTGCGGGGGCGATGGCTTCCGCAGAGGGGCAGGAGGCTGCTTGTGGGACTTTTGGTGTTCGCGCTGACCGCGGTGGTGTGGAACCAGTGCAGCGATATGAACCGCTGGTTCTATGTGGACTATCTGAAATACGAGGAGGCCAAGAATGTGGCTTCGCGGGTCGCCTATGAGCTGGAGCGGGATTTTGACACGGGGAAACCGGTGGTGTTCACCGGCTCCTACGAGGTGCCTGCGGGGATCATCGGGGCCGCCTATGTGCCCTATAACTCAAAGACCTTCTACCAGATCAGCCGTATCACCACCCGCATAGACGAGCATCTTCTGGAAAAATTTTACCGCCCCTACGGCGTGTGGGTGGCGCAGACACCGGCTCTGTCCGTCATTGACTGGGGCCGTTACGCCTTTGGGGACGATACGGAGCTGGTGCGCTTTTTTGCTATGCACGGGCAGGAAATCCTCCCGCTTCAGAACGCGGATTATGCGGAGGCGGAGCGTCTGTCTGCGGAGTGGCCCCGTTTTCCGAGGGAGGGGTCGATTGTCGATGTGGGGGAGTATATCATTGTACACTTTTAACCCCGTTTGCCGTGGGGACGTTGAGGAGGTCGGCAGAGTATGATGACAAAAAAAGGGCTGTATCGAGATATCGCGCGCCTTTCGCTGGGGATCGGAATCGCCCTCGGCTATGTGTTTTGTGTGTATCAGAAGGCCGGCATCTGTTTTGAGACCAACGATGACCGTTTTTTGGCAGAGATCCTGTCGGGCGTGCTCTCCGCAAAACCGGACGCCCACGCGGTTTTCATCAATTATCTGCTGGCGCTGCCGCTCTCCGCGCTTTATCGTCTGACAGCCGCGGTGCCGTGGTACGGCGGCGCGCTTGTGTGCCTCCAGGTACTGTCCTACGGCGCGATGCTGGATGCGGGCTATTCCCGCTGCGAAAGGCCGGCGCAATACCTGGCGGTGACCGCAGGCGGCATTGTGCTTTTGACAGGGGGGGTATATATTCCCTGGCCCAGATACAATTCACCTCCACGGCGGCTCTGCTTGCGATTGCCGGATACGTCTGCCTTATTTTGAACCGATCCGGCAAAAAAGGACTTTTCCTTTTCTTTCTCCTGGAATTTCTGAGCGTCTGCCTGCGGCAGGATTCCATGTGGATGATACAGCCCTTCGGGCTTGCGGTATGCCTGGGGCTCTTTTTGGGAAAACAGGGAGCATGGAGGGAAGGGGATCTGAAAAGGCGCTGCAGAGCGTTTTGTCTGATTCCGGCGGTGCTTTTTGCGGTTTTTCTTCTGGCGGCGCTGGGGGACGGACTTGCCTATCGGGGGGAGACGTGGAGGGAATATCAGCGGTTCAACCGAGTGCGCGCGGAGCTGTACGATATATACGGAAAGCCGGCGTATGAGGAGGTTCGCGATATCCTGGACCGTTTTCAGGTGACGGAGGCGCAGTATCAGGCGTTTTGTAACGGCACGATCCTGGATTGGGAGATCTCTGTGGAGTGCGGGGAGGAGCTTGTCGCTTATGCGAGAGAGCACGGGGAGGTGCATCCCTCGTTGTGGGAGGTCCTGCGGATGACGTGGCAGGATTACTTTGGGGACGGCTACTGGCAGGTCAATCATCTGGCGGTCAGCCTGTGGGCGGTCCTGCTTTTGTGGGTTCTGCTTCGGCGGCGCTTTGTCATGCTGCTGCCGATATTGGGAGTGGCGGCTGCCAGGACGGCGGTCTGGGGATATCTGATCTGGCAGGGGCGTTACCCGCACCGAGTGACGCATCCGTTGTTTCTCTGCGAGATCGCCCTGGCGCTTGCGCTTCTTTGGATAGAATGTGATAAGGTGGGACTATGGCGTCAGCGGGCGTTGCTTCTTGTCTGCTGTGCGGCGGTCTGTGTCACGGCGTATCAGTCCGGAAAGCGGCAATACTATTACACGGCGGAACAAAACAGGGGAAAGCTTGCCTTTATGGAGGGGATGTACGAGATACAGGAATACTGTCGGTGCCGTCCGGAAAACCGCTATCTTATGGAGTCGGTGTCGGCCGGCTACTATACGGGCAGCGCGCTGGACGCAAGGCTTGCACAGCCGAGAAACAGCGTTGTCTCCGGCTGTTGGTATTCCAACAGCCCTTCCATGCGTGCCAAGCTGGCGGAATATCTGGAAGGTGCAGAGGAGCTGTATCTGATTCTCTATCGGGATGGAAATGAGAGCAGCCACCCGTCTGTGAAGTTTTTGGAGGAAGCCTGCGGCAGTAGGGCGCAGGCGGCGGACGAAATCACGGCGTCGCACGGCGGCACGTACACGGTATACCGGTTTGAGATCCGTCGGTGAGGAGAGAGGGATGGAGAGAGAGACGATCGGAAAATTTGTGACAGGACATCCTAAGGCCCTGGAAGGTCTTTGCTTCGGGGCGGGGCTCTGCGTGGTGTTTCTTCTTTCGCTTCCCTATTTTGTGCTGGGAAGCGGAGCCTATGTACAGATCACGGACCAGCTGGACGGGGAAGTGATCAACTATATCTATCGGGCGAGGTATCTTTTCTCCGGAGAGGACGTCATTCCGGAGTTTATGAACGGCATGAGCAAGAGCGCTATGACGCCGCCCGCGCCGGTCGGGGTGCTCTTTTACCGGTTCCTGCCGCCCTTTGCCGCCTTTGCGGCCTTTCATATCTTTGTCCTGGCGGTGGGCTATGTGGGGATGTATCTGCTCTGTAAAAGACTCACGGCCTCGCCGCTTGCCGCCCTGGCGGCGTCGGGGCTTTTTGTCTGTCTGCCCTTTTATCCGGTGTATGGTCTGTCCGTTTTGGGGCAGCCCCTTCTGGTTTGGGCTATGCTCGGCATCTGTGAAAGGCAGATCCCCTTTTGTGCAAAATGGAAATACTATCTCTGTATTGTGCTGTACGCGGTGAGCTCGTCTTTGGCGCTGGTGGGGTTTGCCTGGGTGGCGGTCCTTGGGATCGTCTGGGCCGTGACGCTTCTCAGGCGCAGAGGGGGTTACAGGGAGACGGGACTGGCCTTTTTATTGCTGACGGCGGTCTTTCTGGCCTGCAACAAAGATCTGGCGGTCCAGCTTCTGGGCGGGGCCTCCTTCGTGCCCCACAGGGAGGAGATGGTCCTGGCCGCGATGCCGAACCCAGTGGAGTACTTTGCGGAGATCTTTCTGTCGGGCGGCGCCTACGGAAAGGCCTATAACGCGCCGATCGCGGCGCTTACGGCAGTCCTTCTCGCGGCCTGGCCGATCGGCCGTTTTCTGACCCGGGGACGGAGGGAGGACGATGAGCGGGAAAAAGAGAGCGCCCGCCTGTATCGGCGGATCGGAGGGATCTTTGCGCTGGCGATCCTGCTTGCCCTCGGAGCGGTTCTGTGGAGGACGCCGTGGGTGATCGGCCTGCGGACCCGAATCGGGGGAACGGTCAAATACTTTCAGGCGGACCGGATCTACTGGCTTCTGCCGCTGTGCTGGTATACCCTTCTGGCGCTGGATCTTAGGTTTTTGTTTCGAGGGTGGAAGAGAGATCGGCCCGTCCGGTGCCTTCTGGCGCTGGCCGTCGTGCTCGCCCTGCTGCCCCGCATCTACGAAAACAGCACTCTCTACCATAACCTGCGGCTGATGCTCTTTCCGGACACCTACCGTCTGATGGACTGGGACGATTACTACGCGGAGGATGTGTACCGGCAGATCGACCGTTTTATCGGCGAGGATAAGGCTTCCTACCGGACCCTGAGCCTCGGCGTCAATCCGGCGGCGGCCCTCTACAATGGGTTCTACTGTCTGGACGGCTATTCCAATTATTATTCCCTGGATTACAAGCATCGGTTTCGGGAGATCATCGCGGACGAGCTGGCCAAATCGGAGGAGAGCAGGATCTACTTTGACACCTGGGGCAACCGCTGTTATCTGTTGAATGCCGAGACCGGCAACTATATGACCGTGGGGCGCGATGTGAACGCCTCGTACCACGATCTTTCTCTCAATACGGAGAAAGCCTATGAAATGGGCGCGCGCTATCTTTTTGCGGCTATGCCCATCGACAACGCGCAAGAGATGCACCTGGTGCCGGCACGGGAGGAGCCCTTTGAGACCGAAGACAGCTATTACGCGATCTGGCTCTATCGCCTGGAACCCTAGACAGGTAGGGTGACAAACCGGCTCAAGTGTGGTAGAATATACCATATTCCAGACAATCCAGACAAGCGTCGGCCGGAAAGGAACAGGGATCCCGACGGATCCGCACGATAGGAGCCTGCCATGAAGGACAGAATCTATGTATGCCATACCTATTACCATGTGTATGTGACCTTTTTAAAGGAGCTCAAGCGCAGAGAGCAGTGCCGAAATGAGGGAAGGGATTTTGGAGGAGCCACCCTTGTGCTGTCCAAAATGTCCACCGATTTTGAAAATCTGAAGGCGCGGGTGGAGACCACGGGACTTTTTGAGGAGGTCATTGAATTTGACGAAAAGAGGGAGGATTTTTTTCCGGAGCTTGCCAGATGGCGAAAAGATACCGGAAATTTCCTGGGAAATCTCCTTCACCGCATCCGGTTTACCAGGGAGTACGCGAGGCTGGAGTCCGCCTATGTTCCCGTGGATTTTCGGGCCTATCAGGACGTGTATGTCTACTGCGACTCCGACCCCATCGGCTATTATCTGAATCAATATAAAATTCCCTACCACGCGCTGGAGGACGGGCTAAACTGCTTGAAAAACTTCGACGCGGCCCGATACGACAACCGAGGGCATTTTGGGCTGAAGGCGTTTCTCTCCCAGAGGCTCAATCTGATCTTTGTACAGAACGGCTACGGCAAATACTGTCTGGACATGGAGGTAAACGACAGCTCCCTGATCCGGTATCCCTGTCCGAAATATATCGACGAGCCGAGGCAGGCGCTGACGGACCGGCTGACCGCTGAGGACAAGGAGCTGATTCTGCAGGCGTTTATCCGCGATAAGGAGGGCCTGGAGAGGCAGATCGCGGAGAGCGGCAGGGTGGGCGACAAGATCCTGATTTTGACCGATCCCCTCTGCAGCCTGGAGGTGAGAGAGCGGATCTTCCGCGACATCATCCGGATGTACGAGCCGGAGGGGACCATCTTTTTGAAGCCTCATCCCAGGGATGAGCTGGATTATCGGGCGCTTTTTCCGGAGTATCCGCAGTTTGACGCCACCGTGCCCATGGAGATGCTGAACTTTTTTCCGGGGCTTCGTTTCCGCAAGGTGGTGGCGGTGCTGACAGAGATCAAGGCGATCCGGTTTGCCGACGAGACGGTCAGGCTGGGCGAGGACTTTATGGATGCCTATGAGGATCCCCTGATCCATCGTCAGAACGAGCAGATATAGGCGTCGGGCGAAAAGGAGCTTTCATGTTACAAATTTTAAGAAAACTACGGGTTTTATTGGATAAAAAACAAAAGCGCACCATGGTGGGCCTGATCTTTCTCATGATCGTCGGAGCCTTTCTCCAGACCGCGGGCGTGGGGCTTTTGGTGGAGGTGGTCCAAATGGCCATCAATCCACAGGCTATGCAGGAAAGCCGCCTGGTGGCCAGGGCTTATGAGCTGATGGGCGCCAGGGATTACCGCTCCTTCTCCATCTGGGTCATGGTTCTTTTGATCCTGGTCTTTGTGGTGAAGAATACGTTTCTCTATGTGCAGCAGAAGCTGACGCTTGCGTTCGTTTACACCAACCAGTTTCGCACCTCCGAGCGCATGATGCGGAATTATCTGCGCAGGGGTTATGAGTTTTATCTAAACGCCGATACGGCGGTGGTGCAGAGGAGCATCACCTCCGACGTGAACAATATGTACGCGCTGATCCTGGCGCTTTTGCAGATGCTGTCGGACGGCGTGGTGTCCCTCTTTATCATCGCCTACTGCCTGTTCAGCAACGGCGCTATGACCATGATCCTGGCCGTGGTGCTCATCGTGCTCATGCTGGTGGTGAAGAAGGTGTTAAAGCCCATCATGTACAAGGCGGGCAAGGACAATCAGGACTATTACAGCGGTTTGTTTAAGTGGATCTCCCAGACGGTCCAGGGGATCAAGGAGGTGAAGATCGCCTGCAAGGAACAGTATTTCGTGGCCGAGTACCGCAAGTGCGGCAAGGGGTATGTGGATGCGGTGCAGCGGTACAGCCTTTACAACAATATTCCCAAGCTGCTGATCGAGACCGTCTGCGTGGCGACGATGGTGGGCTATATGATCTTCCTGGTGGCGACGGGGGTCCCCGCGGAGAATATGCTGAATGTGTTCAGCACCCTTGCGGCGGCGGCCTTTGTGCTGCTTCCCAGCATCAACCGCATCAACAACCAGATCAACTCGATCGCCTACTTTGAGCCCTTTTTTATGGGGGTCAGCGACAATCTGCAGGATGAGATTGGAGCCGCTAAGGTGGATCTGTCCTTTGCCACCGACGACGATGAGAAGCTTCCGGTGCAGAGCCGGATCGAGCTGAAGGGGATCACGTACGCTTACCCCAATACGGAGAAGCTGATCTTTGACCACGCGGATCTGGTGGTTCCCGTGGGCAAATCCGTGGGGATCGTGGGGACCTCCGGAGCCGGCAAGAGCACGGTGGTGGATATTCTCCTGGGGCTGCTGGAGGTAAAGGAGGGCGTGATCCTGGCGGACGGCAGGAATGTGAAGGAGGCGTATCGGGCCTGGCTGAAAAACATCGGCTATATCCCCCAGATGATATTTATGCTGGACGACACCATCCGCAGGAACGTGGCGTTCGGCGTGCCGGAGGACCGGATCGACGAGGACAGGCTGTGGGAGGTGCTCAGAGAGGCGCAGCTGGACGAATTTATACGGACGCTGCCCGAGGGGCTGGATACCGGCATCGGGGAGCGGGGCATCCGCCTGTCCGGCGGCCAGAGGCAGAGGATCGGTATTGCCCGGGCTCTCTATAACGACCCGGAGGTGCTGGTTCTGGACGAGGCGACCTCCGCGCTGGACAACGATACGGAGGCGGCGATCATGGAGTCCATCAACCGGCTGCACGGGAAAAAGACCCTCATTATTATCGCC
Organism: uncultured Oscillospiraceae bacterium; assembly: GCA_947630395.1. Lineage (GTDB taxonomy): Bacteria > Bacillota > Clostridia > Oscillospirales > Oscillospiraceae > Pelethomonas. Next base: position 55,783 of record CANRHK010000001.1, on the reverse strand, counting down.
CACAGACTGCAGACCATAGAGAAATGTGATATCGTATATCGGGTGGAGAACGGAAAGGCTTTGATAGAACGGGGCAGCCTATGAAGAAATTGAGCGTGATCGTGCCGGTGTACAATATGGCGGCGGACGGAAAACTGAATTTTTGTATGGATTCTCTGTTGAACCAGACGATAGAGGACTATGAGATCCTGGCGGTGGACGACGCCTCCACGGACGGCTCTCCCGAGATCCTGCGGGATTACGGGGCGAGATATCCGGATCGGGTGAGAGTGATCTGCTGTGAGGAGAACAGGCGGCAGGGCGGGGCCAAGAATGTGGGCCTGCGGGCCGCCCAGGGGGAGTGGATCGGCTTTGTGGACAGCGACGACTGGGTGGCGCCGGACTGCTATGAGAAGCTTTTGGCGAGAGCGGGAGAGACCGGAGCAGACCTGGTGGGCTGCGACTACAGCCTGGTGGAGGAGCACACCTTTCAGGTGGGAAAGGTGGTGCGGAACAACTCGGCGGACCAGACCGGCGTGCTGGACAAAGAGCGGCACAAAAAGCTTTTGATGCGCCCCGGCAGTATGGTCGTCAAAATCTACAGGCACGATGTGATCCGCGAAAACCGGCTTTCCTTTCCGGAGGGGATCTTCTATGAGGACAACTGCGCCGGGCCGGTATGGTCGCTGTATTTTACGCACTTTGAGAGGGTGGAGGAACCGCTGTACTATTATTATCAGCACGCCGTCTCCACGGTGCATCACATCACGGAGGAAACGTGCAGGGACCGTATGCGCGCGGGGGCGCTTCTCTATGAGGAGTGCCGGACCCGAGGGTTTTTGCCGGAGTATGAGAGGGAGATAGAGTACCGGTTTACGGAGCTTTTTTATGTGATCACGCTGTTTTCCTATCTATCCGGCGTGAAGAGGCCCCGGCTCTCCTTTGTGCGGGAGCTTAGAAGAGGGGTCCTGGAGCGGTTTCCGGATTTTGCGGACAACCCTTATTATCGGGAGCTCACCGGAGCCGAGGAGCAGGAAATGATCGCTCTTCAGGGGCGGTCCGATCTTCTCTTCTGGCTGGTCTATCACGGGAGATGGGCGCTTCGCAGGTTTATGGCGCGGGCGTCCGGAAAGGGAGGCATACGATGAAAAAGATCGCGATTATCACGGCAAGGGGAGGGAGCAAGCGTATTCCCCGCAAGAATATCAAGGAATTTTGCGGCAAGCCGATCCTGGCCTATTCCATAGAGGCGGCGGTGGACTCCGGCGCGTTCGACACCGTGATGGTGTCCACGGACGATGAGGAGATCGCCGGTGTGGCGGAGCGCTATGGCGCCGAGGTGCCTTTCTTTCGGAGCGGGGAGACCGCCGGCGATTTCGCCACTACCAACGATGTGCTGCTGGAGGTGCTCTCGGAGTATGAAAAACGAGGGGAGCGCTTTGATCTGGGCTGCTGCATTTATCCCACGGCGCCCTTTGTGACGGCCCGAAAGCTCTCGGATGCGCTGAAGCGGCTTTCGGAAAGCGACGCGGATACGCTGATACCGGTGGTAGCCTTCTCCTACCCGCCCCAGAGGGCGCTGATCGTAAGGGAGGGGCGTCTCGTGTTTGAATATCCCGAGTATCTGGACAGCCGTTCCCAGGATCTGGAGCCGCATTATCACGACGCCGGTCAGTTTTATGTGTTTCGGACAAAAGCCTTTCAGGAAAACCGCAGGCTTATGGTGGGAAACATCCTGCCCCTCGTGGTGCCCGAGCTGGAGGTCCAGGACATAGACAGTGAGACGGACTGGGAGATCGCGGAGATAAAATACCGCCTGATGGCGGAGAGACAGGTTGAGAAACAGCCTGAAAAACAGCCTGAAAAACAGACAGAAAAATAGTCTGAAAAACAGTCTGAGTGACAGCGGGAAACGGAGAAGACAGAATGAAGATTGCGCTGCTTTCCAATGTGAATATGGACTTTGTGATCCGCAGGCTCAAGGAGGATTTTTCGGTGTACGAGGCGGAAGGGTACGGGAACGAGCTGGGGACGCTGCTAAATCCGTCATCCTCCTACCACGCCTTTGCGCCGGACATCACCTTCCTCGTGGAGGATCTGATGGAGCTTACAGGGCACGAGCTGGATCCGGAGCGCGCCGCAGAGCCGGTGGAGCGCTGGTTTTCCGACCTGGAAGGCTGCATAAAAACGGATGTTATTTATTATATTTCGGACGCGTATCTGTGGGGGATAGAGCTGGGGGCCGTACACGATACCGGAAGGAAGGCGGCCCTGGAGGGGATCTGGCAGGAGCGCCTTGCGCGCTGTGTGAGGGAACATGCGAACGTGCGGATCCTGCCCTATCGCCGCCTGATAGAAGCGTTGGGGGAGGAGAGGGCGTTTTCGCTGAAAATGTGGTATTTGGGGAAGATCCTGTTGAGCAGCGAGGCCCAGGAGAGTCTCTGCAGGTGTATCCGCCATCTGGCAAAGGTGGAGGGGCGCACCCCCAAAAAGGTGCTGCTTCTGGATCTGGACAACACGCTGTGGGGCGGCCTGGCGGGGGAGGCGGACCATACGCCGATCACTCTGTCCGAGGAGAAAAGCGGTCTGGCGTACAAAAATCTCCAGAGAGTGCTCCTGCAGATGCAGAGACAGGGCGTGCTCCTTGGGATCGTGTCCAAGAATAATGCGGAGGATGTACAGGGGATTCTGGCCCATCATCCCCATATGGTGCTTAAGCCGGAGCATTTTGCCGCCCAGAGGATCAACTGGGAGCCGAAGCATGAGAATATTGCCGAAATCGCAAAAGAGCTGAACCTGGGGCTGGACTCCTTTGTGTTCTTTGACGATCATCCCGCGGAGCGGGCGCTGGTAAAGGAGCTTCTCCCCCAGGTGGAGGTGCCGGATTTTCCCGAAAGACCGGAGGAGCTGGCGGGGGCTATGGTGGAGATCTATCGCCGCTTTTTTGAGAAGGCGGCGCTCACCGATGAGGATGGGGACAAGACCAGGCAGTATGCCGCGAACGCAGAGCGCGCCCGGCTGAAGAGCGCCTCGGGAAGCTTTGAGGCGTATCTGGAGCAACTGCACATCACCCTGCGGCGGGTGGAGCCCGCCTCTCAGGTGGAGCGCCTGACCCAGCTGGTGAACAAGACCAACCAGTTCAACCTGACGACCAGGCGATACACACAGGCCCAGATATTGCAGACGCTGGAGGATGAGAGCCGTCGCGTGTACCTGTATCAGGCGGCGGACCGCTTTGGGGACAGCGGCGTGATCGCGGCGGTCATCGTGGATCTTGGGGGAGAGATCCCCGAGGTGGAGGAGTTTGCCATGAGCTGTCGGGTGATGGGAAGGAATATCGAGTACGCCATTCTGGAGGATGTGGAGCGGGATCTGCTGGCCTCCGGATTTGAAAGGCTGCGGGGAAGCTATCTGCCCACGCTCAAGAACAAGCCCGTTCAGGGGCTTTACGGGCAGGCGGGATACCATAGAGTGGGGGAAGCGCCCGGGGGAGGGGCGGTCTATGAGATAGAGATCGCAAAGGCCCCCCGAAGGGTGTATTATGTAGAGAGGGAAGAGGGAGAAAGAGGAAAAGAAAGGTAGGAGAAATCGGATGAGAGAGAAAATCATCGCTCTGATCGAGGAGCTTTTGAAGGTGCCTGCCGGAACCATTACGGAGGACACGGAGATCTCGGAGGTCGAACAGTGGGATTCCCTGGCGCACGTTATGATTATCGGAGAGCTGGAGAGCCGGCTGGGCGTGTCGATCCCCCTGGAGGAGGCCGTTGAGCTTTCGGGCGTGAGGGAGCTCTTTGAGAAGGCAGGCGTGTGACAGGGCGCCGAAAAGAGCGGACGGCAGGAGGAAGGCGAGGTGAAGGCAGATGGGAGTGACATTGCGGGAAATACAGGAGGCGGATCTGGAAAATATCATGCGCTGGAGAATGGATCCGGACATCACGCGGTATATGAACACCGATCCGAAGCTGACCCTGGAGGGACAGCGGAAATGGCTCGCGGCGCTTCGGGCAAACGAGGATGTGCGCTACTGGCTGATCTCGGTAGACGGGGAACCCGCGGGGGTCATCAATCTCACCGGACTCACAAAGCCCTCGGGGGAGCTGGGCTGGGCATATTATGTGGGCGAGAAGCGGCTGCGCAGCATGAGGACGGCGCTCTCGCTGGAAATGAGCCTGTACGACTATGTGTTTGACGGGCTGAAAAAGCAGGCGGTATATGGGGATGTGTTTACCTTGAACCAGGGCGTCATTGCGCTTCACAGGCTTTGCGGCTGTGAGATCGTGGAGGAAAAAAAGAACCATGTGTGCAAGGGGGGCGTCTATTACGACGTGACCTATATGCGGATGACGGCAGAGCGCTGGAGAGAGGTGCGCGGAACCAAAAAATATGACAGGATTGCGTTTGCGTAGAGGAGAGGAGCGCTATGAACAAGGAGATCAGAATCGGAAACCGTATCATCAGCGAGACGTCGCCCACATTGATCGTGGCGGAGATGTCCGCCAATCATCGAATGGACTTTGACGTGGCGGTAGAGATCCTGCGGGCGGCCAGGGATGCGGGAGCGGACGCCGTCAAAATTCAAACCTATACGGCTGACACGATCACGCTGGACTGTGAGGACCCCTGTTTTCAGATCACGCAAGGGACGCTGTGGGACGGCACCACGCTCCACAAGCTGTACGAGCAGGCGTACACGCCCTGGGAGTGGCAGCCCAGACTGCAGAAGATCGCGGAGGAGATGGGACTGCTTTTCTTTTCCTCCCCCTTTGACCCCAGCTCGGTGGACTTTCTCGAGGAGATGAACGTGCCGGCCTATAAGATCGCGTCCTTTGAGATCACCGATATCCCTCTGATCCGAAAGATCGCAAGGCTGGGAAAGCCCATGATCCTTGCCACGGGAGTTGCGCGTCTTGCGGACATCGAGCTGGCCCTTGCCACCTGCAAGGAGGAGGGGAATGAGGATGTCATTCTGCTCAAATGCTGCTCCGCCTATCCCACTCCCTACGAGGATATCAATTTGAGGACGATCCCCTCCATGGGGGAGACCTTCGGATGCCTTACCGGACTCTCCGACCACTCCATGGGGACCGCGGTGGCGGGAGCCGCCGTGGCGCTGGGGGCGAGGATGGTGGAGAAGCATCTGACGCTGAGAAGGGCGGACGGCGGAGCGGATGCCGCATTTTCCATGGAGCCGGAGGAGTTTCGGGAGATGGTGGAGAATATCCGTATCATCGAGAAGGCTCTGGGAAAGGTAACTTACGATTTGACTTTCGGGCAGACAAAGGAACGGGAGCACTCCCGCTCCCTGTTTGTGGCGAAGGATATGAAGGCGGGCGACATCTTTACGCCGGAGAATCTCCGTTCCGTGAGGCCCGCAAACGGACTGCACACCAAATATTATGAGGAGCTTCTGGGCAAGCGGATCAAGAGGGACGCAAAGCTGGGAACGCCCATGAGCTGGGATCTGGTAGATTTTGAGGGGCAGTGAGGAAGAGGCAGAGGAGAGATAGAAGAAAGACCGAAGAGAAACAGGAAAGAGATAGAAGAAAGACAGAAAAGAGACGGAGAAGAGACAGGGAAGAGACGGAAGAGAGACAAGGAAAAGACCAAAGAGAGACAGGAACGAGATAGAAGAAAGACAGGGAAGAGATAGAAAAGAGACAGAAAAGCGAGGACGATAGCGGATGTATGTGATTCGGGCGGACGGCAATGCAAAGATCGGAGCGGGGCATCTGATGCGCTGCCTGACGATAGCGGATGCGCTTGCCCATGAGACGGGACGGGAGGAAATCCTGTTTTTGTGCGCGGACGAGAGATCGGCGGAATTGGCAAAACGTCATGGGTTTGCGGCGCGCGCGCTGGGGACGGATTACCGCGACCTGGAAATGGAGCTTCCGGCATGGGAAGAATTTCATAAAAAATCATGCGTTATTTTAATAGACAGTTACTATGTGACAAAGGACTATCTGAAGGCTCTCGGGCGCATCGGACGGACGATCCTTTTGGACGACATGGGGGAGGACGTCTTTCCGGTGGACGCGGTGGTCAATTATAACGCCTTCGCGGAGGAGGAGACCTATCAGGAGCTTTACCAAAATAAAAATACCATGTGTTATGCAGGCGCCCGATATGTGCCTTTAAGGCCGCAGTTTACCGGTGTTTCCTATGAGGTGAGGGATCGGGTGCGGGAGGTGCTGATTACTGTGGGCGGCGGCGATGCGGCCGATATCGCGGGACGCATTTGGGAGCGTCTGACGGGGGATAGGAACCTGCAGACGGATACAACGGATAGCAGAAAGTTAAATTATCATTTAATAATTGGGCAATTTCATCCCCATGTGGATGCCTGGAGACAGCGGGCGGCGTCTTGCGCCAACCTGTTTCTGCACCAGGATGTGGAGGATATGGCGGGCCTGATGAAACGCTGCGACCTTGCGGTCACGGCGGGGGGCACTACGGTCTATGAGCTGGCGGCCGTGGGTGTGCCTTTGATCTGTTTCTCCTGTGCCGAAAACCAGGAGCGGCTGGCCCGCTACGTGGGAGAGCACGCCATCGCGGGCTATGCGGGGGCCTTTCATCGGGACGCCGAGGGGACCCTGGAGAGAATGTGCGGGCTGGCGGAGGAGTTCTGCAGGGATAAAAGCAAAAGAAACATGTGTTATGAAAAGGAGAGGGCGATGACGGACGGCAAGGGCGCCGGCCGCATCGCGGAAAAGATGATCGCGCTCTCCCGCAGGGCATAGGAGCCGGCGGACGGGTCGGGCGGCGAGCCGAGTTTTGAGAAGCACAAGGCATGGAGAAGGCATGGAGAACAGGGAACGAGTGAAAAAAACGATATATGGGCTTCTGGCGCTCGTCTGCTTCGGCGCGCTGGTTTGGGGCACCTTTTTGGTCCGGCTGCCCCGTCCCTGGCGTCAGGATGTCCGGATCGTGGTCTTTGGAGACAGCATTTTCGGGGAGTGTCGGGATGAGACCTCCGTGACCTCGCAGCTGGAGAGGCTTCTGGGGGAGACGGTGTACAACGGCGCTCTGGGCGGCACCTGCTTCGGGAGGACGGACACCGACAGGAGGCTGGGCTATACCAAGGAATCCATGAATATGGCGGTTCTGGCCGAGGCGATACGGGCCGGGGATTTCGGGGTGCAGATCTCCACGCGCGTTCGGGAAAATTACACGGAATATTTTCCGGAGACGATAGAGGGGCTGTCCGAGATCGACTTCGACGCGGTGGAGATCGTCTTTCTGGCTTACGGGCTGAACGATTATCACGCGGGGACTCCCCTTTTCAGCGGGGAAGACCCCTATGACGAATACACCTTTGCCGGCGCTGTGCGGAGCACGGTGCGGACGCTTCGGGAGGCATACCCAGATCTTCGGATCATTCTGGTGACGCCCACCTACACCTGGTATCGGGACCGCAGGCTCACCTGTGAGGAGTATGACCCCGGAGGGGGCACCCTGGATCTCTACGTGGACACGGAGCTGCAGGCCGCCGGAGAGCTTGGCGTGGAGATCATCGATGTCTACCATGATTTTTATCCCCACGAGAGGTGGGAGGACTGGGAGCTATACACCAGGGACGGTATGCACCCGAACGAAGCGGGGCGGGAGCTTTTGGCCCGCAGAATTGCGGATTATCTGAGGGACAACCCTTAAAACGGACAGGATCGGACTGGAGGGACAGAAAATGTCGGCGCAAAAAGAGTACAGGACTCCCTGGGAGACAATTACATGGCTGCGAGGGCATATCAGACCGGAGTGGAGGACGGCCTTTTGGTCGGCTTTTCTTTTGGGGCTGTTGACCCATATGCCCATTCTGCTGTCGGATATTCCCAACCACGACGGGCTGGGAAGCATATATTTTGACCAGAATATGATCACCTCCGGCAGGTGGTTTCTCATGGTGGCGTGTGGTTTTTCTTCTTTTTATACGCTTCCCTGGGTCATCGGCCTGATCGGGATCTTCTGGCTCTCCTGCGCCGGCGTGGTGCTGACGGAGATTCTGAGACTGAAGGACAGGCTGGTGATCGGACTGGTGAGCGGGCTGCTGGTGACCTTTCCGGCGCTGGCCTCCACCTTTGCCTATGTGTTCACCCTGGACGGCTACATGATGGCGCTTTTTCTTGCGGTGCTCGCCGTGTTTCTGGCGGGGCGCCCCCGGTTTGGCTTTGTGGCCGGGGCGGTGTGCCTGGCGTTCAGCATGGGGATCTATCAGGCGTATCTGCCCTTTGCGATTTTGCTGAGCCTCTACTCGGCGGTGCTTCTGGCGGTGGAGGAGGGTACGGTGAGAGAGAAGGCGAGGGGGATCCTGCGCTACGCCGGTATGGGAATTTTCGGCGCGGCGCTCTACTATGGGATCCTGCGCGTCCTTCTGTGGCTCCAGGGAAAGGAGCTTGCGTCCTACCAGGGGATCGACGGCATGGAGAGCGTGGGCTCTCGGGGGCTGCTATCCTCCCTGGCCCACATGTATCGGGACTTTTTTTCCTTCACCTTCAAGGGGAACGTGCTGTTTCACAATCCGTTCTCCATAGCCGCGCTGGCGGTTTTGGTGCTTTTGACCGCGGCGGCGGTGATTCGGATGGCTTTCTTTAGAAAATGGTGGAAGAAACCGATTTTTTTCGTTATAATAGGCTTATTGGTGATTGGCTGTCCCCTGGCCACCAACGTGATCCTGGCGATCTCGCCGGAGGTGACCTACCATCTGCTCATGCGGTATCAGTGGATCCTGTATCCGATTCTGATGCTTGCGTTTGTGAGCCGGTACGGCGGTGGCGGAAGGAGCGGCGCGCTCTGCTCCTGGGCGCTGGTCCTCTCGGGGGCCGTGATGGTGTTCTGCTATCTGGTGACGGACAATATTGCCTACTCCAACCTGGAGAAGCGGTACGAAAAGACGTACGCCTACTGTGTCCGCCTGCTGGATCGGATCGAGCAGACCGAAGGGTATTATCAGGGGATCCCCATTGCCATCGTGGGCGTGGTGGGGAGCGATCCGTACCCGCTGACGGACATCACGCAGGATGTGACCTCCGGTATGATCGGCATCAGCGGCGACCAGGATCTGCTTTTGTATACCGGAGCCAACTATCAGGCGTTTATGAAGAATTATCTGGGAGCGACCTTGAATTTCCTGTCTCCCGAGGAGACCGGCCGCATCTATTATTCGGAGGAATACATTGACATGGAGAGCTTCCCCGGGGAGACCTCCGTAAAGGTCATAGACGGGGTGCTGTGTGTCAAGACAGAGAACACGGGGAGAGACTAAAGCGGCGGAGGAGTGAGTTTAAGATGGCGCTGTTATCGGTGGTTTTGCCGGCGTACAACGAGGAACAGAATATTGAGAATACGGCAAGGGTGCTGTCGGAGCTTTTGAATCGCCACGGGATCGACTACGAGCTGGTATTTATCAGCGACGGCTCGGTGGACGGCACCTTTCAGGAGATCCAGAGGGCGGCGGCCCGGGATCCCCGTGTCAAGGGCGCGGAGTTTTCCCGCAATTTCGGCAAGGAGGCCGCTATCTTCGCCGGGCTGGAGCTGGCCGCCGGCGACGCGGTGATCGTCATGGACTGTGATCTGCAGCACCCGCCGGAGACCATTCCTCAGATGTGGAAGCTCTGGCAGGAGGGCGCGGAAATTGTGGAGGGGATCAAGAAAAACCGCGGCAGGGAGAGCATTTTTTACAGGCTTTCCGCCGGATTGTTCTATAAGATCATGAGCAGGCTGATCCGGATGGACATGAGCTCCACCTCGGATTTTAAGCTTCTGGACCGCAAGGTGGTGAAGGTATTGCTGGAGCTTCCCGAGCGAAACACCTTCTTTCGGGCGCTGACCTTCTGGGCGGGCTTTCGCACGGAGCGGGTGGAGTACGAGGTGCAGGAACGGCAGTTTGGAGAGAGCAAGTGGTCGTTTTTCAGCCTGATGAGATACGCGGTCACCAACGCCACCTCCTTCAGCACGCTGCCGCTGCAGGCGGTGACGGTGATGGGGATGATCTCCCTGATCTTCAGCGCGATCCTCGCGGTGCAGACGCTGGTGCGCTACGTCACCGGCACGGCGGTGGAAGGGTTTACCACGGTGATCCTTCTGCTCTTGATCATCGGGGGCTTTTTGATGGTGAGCCTGGGGATCATCGGCCACTATATCGCCAGGATCTATGAGGAGGTCAAGGGACGTCCCAAATATATTATCAGCAGGACAACGGAGAATGTGCCGGAGACGGCGAAGGGAATCTGGAGGAAATGAGGATGAGCAGGATCAATTTCAACGTGCCCCCCTACGTGGAGACCGCGATGGGGTATATTCAGGAGTGTGTGAAAAATCAAAAGATCTGCGGCGACGGCGCTTATACAAAAAAATGCAGCGAGTGGATCGAGCGGCGCACGAAAACCGCGAAGTGCCTTTTGACCACCTCGTGCACCCACGCCACGGAGCTTGCGGCGCTGCTGGCCCAGATCCGAGAGGGGGACGAGGTCATCATGCCCGCCTACACTTTTGTCTCCACGGCGGACGCCTTTGTGCTCAGGGGCGCCGTGCCGGTCTTTGTGGACATACGGCCGGACACCATGAATCTGGACGAGAAGCGGATCGAGGACGCCGTCACGGAGCGGACCAGAGCCATTGTGCCCGTGCATTACGCGGGCGTCGCCTGCGAGATGGACACGATCATGGACATTGCCGGACGGCACGGGCTCATGGTGATCGAGGACGCCGCGCAGGGAGTGCTCTCCTCCTACAAGGGAAGGGCGCTTGGCACCATCGGCGACTTCGGATGCTTTAGCTTTCATGAGACCAAAAATTACAGCATGGGCGAGGGCGGCGCGCTTTTAATACGGGACGAGAAGAACATTGAGGAGGCGGAGATCATCCGCGAGAAGGGGACCAACCGGACCAAATTTTACCGCGGGCAGATCGACAAATACACCTGGGTGGATCACGGCTCCTCCTACCTGCCCAGCGATATGAACGCGGCGTATCTGTATGCCCAGCTGGAGATCGCGGATGCCATCAACGATGCCCGTATGGCGTGCTGGAACCGGTATTACGAGAATCTGGCGCCTCTGGCTGAGAGCGGCAGGATCGACCTTCCTGTGATACCGGAGGGGTGTGTGCACAACGCCCATATGTTCTACCTGAAGGCGAAGGATATCGAGGAGCGCTCCGAGCTGATCCGGTTTCTGGATCAGAGGGACATCCACTCTGTATTTCACTACATTCCTCTTCATACGGCTCCCGCGGGGATCCGGTTCGGCCGTTTCCACGGGGAGGACCGGTACACCACCAGGGAGAGCGAGCGCCTGACGAGACTGCCCATGTTCTATGGCCTGACCCTGGAGCAGGTGGACTATATCTGCGACGCCGTGAAGGCGTTTTACGCCTAGAGATAGGACGAGGGCCCAAGGGCTCACATTGCGGACGGATAGGGAGAAGATCGATGCGGAGAGTTGTAAAGGCGGCTGCCGCCGTGACCGGCAGGATGTGCATGATTGGTTTCAGCATCCAGATAGTCCTGGGACTATTCTGGATGCTCTGCAATTTTGCCGGTTTTCAGAAATTTGGCGACACGTACCTTTATGAGCAGGTCAGCAAGGATTTTTTGTGCGACCCGAACGTGGGGATCCTGTATCCGGTCCTTCTGCTGTTTGCCAGAGGGATAGAGGGGCTTTTTGGAGTTTCCTGCCACTGTGTGATGTATGCCCTGCAGCTTGCGGTCGCCCTCTACGCGGCCCACGCCTTTTTGCAGGCGGTGTACCCCTCGGGGCGGCCCGCCAATCTGTGGGGCAGTCTGGCGATGCTTACGTTTCCTATGGCGATGCAGTGCCATCTGGCGGTTTTGCCGGAATCCCTGACCGGCTCCATGATGCTCTTGGAGTTGGCCTGGACCTGGGCGGCGCTGAAGGGCGGGAAGGAGATCCGAAGTATGGATCTGGCGCGGATCGCGGTCTTTTGGCTGGTGGGCGCGCTGTTGCAGCCGGAGTATCTGTATCTGGGGGCGGTGCCGGTGGCGCTCGTCTTTCTGTACGGGCTCGTCTGCTTTTCCCCCAAAAAGCCGACCCAGATTGCGAACCATCTGATCATCGTGGTGTCCTTTGCGGGGATCATCTTGGGAATGAACGATCTGACCCAGACAAAGGACGCCTGTGGGAGAGGCACTTTAAGTCTGAACGCAGCGCTGTTTAGCCGGTTTTCCTGGTCCACCGCGGACAAAACCTACGAGGACTGGCCCCAGGAGGTACGGCAGTGCCTGGATCCGGATCAGGTGAGGGAGACCTTTTTCTACGCGGACAATATGCTTCGGGTGGCGGGGAGAGCCGTGGAGGAGAGTTACGGCGCGGAGCGCGCAGAGGAGCTGTTTGGACAGGTGGCGCGGCTTTCTTACTCCCGTTATCGGGATCGGATCCTTCACGAGATGGCGTGGGATGCGGCGGGGTATGTGTTCTCGCCTCCCATATCGGTGCTTCTGTTAAGGGGAAGAGGGTACGACTCCTACACCACCCGCAATTACGATCTGATGATGAACCGCACGCCGGCGCTTGCCAGCCGCTACTTTCACTACAGCGGATGGTGGTTTGGGCTGGCGCTGGTTATGGCCGCTGCGCTGCAGGCGCTCTTCTGGCTCAGGGCCCTTGGCCGCCTGCGGGGGGAGCGCGGAGGGACGCTGTTTGGGAGGAAGGCTTTTTTCTGGGGGATCCTGCTTCTGACCGGCGTCGGTATGACGATCTGGTACACCATGCGCGGCGGCGGGATGTTTGACTATAAAAAGACCATCGTGATCGGCTGTCTGTGGACGGCCTGGGCTTCGACGGCCGGCGTGCGGGCCGCCGTGTGGAGGAATGAGTGACATGGGCGATCGGAGGCGCTTTCAACTGCATACCTTCTTCTGGATCGCCGGCTTTCTGGCGGTGTTTGCAATGGGGATCCCCTATCTGATCCTGGGACAGGACGCCATTGTGACCTACCACGACCAGCTGGACGGCGAGCTGATCGCCTATCTGCTCCAGGCGAAGCATCTTTTTCAGGGGAGCACGCTGCCGGAATTTCTGGGCGGGGTGTCCAAGACGGCGCTGACGCCCCCCGCGCCGGCGGCGGTGCTGTTGTTCCTTTCGGGAAACGCCTTTGGCGCCCTGGCCTTTCTGCAGGTGTCGGAAAGCCTGTGCGGCTATGTGGGTATGGCGCTTTTGGCCCGCAGAGTGACGGGGAGGCCGTTGATCGCCGCAGCGGTCGGCGTCCTGTACGCGTACCTTCCCTTTCTTCCGGTATACGGCCTGGCTCAGTACGGCCTGCCCCTGCTTCTCTATCTGCTTTTGGAGGCGAAGGAGGGGAGGCATACGAGGCTTTGTCTTGCCTACGCGGCGTTTTTTGCCCTTAATTCCTCGCTGGTGCTGGTGGGATTCGGCGTCCTGGGAGCGCTTCTTTTGTGGATGCTGTGGGAGCTTTGGAGGGGCAGACGGGGCAGAGGGACGCCTTTTTTCCGGCGCCGCCTGCTGTGGTGCTTTCTGGTGATGCTGGGGATCTATGTGCTTGAAAATCTGCGGCTGTTTGCGGAGCTTTTGGGCCTGGGCGCTGCAGGAGCTGTCGTCTCCCATAAGTCCGAGTATGCGATGTATCCGGAGGCGTTTGCCCCCGCCCTCTGGCAGGGGTTTTTACAGGGAGGGCAACACAGCGGAGACTTTCATGTATTGTTTCTGTTGCCGGTCCTCTTGGCGGCGGTGTGCGGTTGGGCGCTTGGGACCCGGGCGGGGAGAGGCGCTTCCAGCGGCCGGTGCGAGGAGGCTTTGAAGCGGGATCTTAGGGCGATGGCTGTCGCCCTGGGATGCAATCTTTTTCTGGCCGCGGCGGCAGCCCTCTGGAACACGGAGGGGTGCATCCGGCTGAGAGAGCGGTTTCAGGCGTTTGGCGCCTTTCAGATGGACCGTCTCCTTTGGCTGGCCCCCTGTCTTTGGTATCTGATCCTGGCCTGTGGGCTGGCGCTTGTGTGGGAGCTTTGGGAATCCGGAGGCAGACTGCGGGCGCCGGCGGCGCTTTTGGGTCTGGTGATGGCGGCGGCGCTGTGCGGCACGGGGGGAAAGGTGCTTTTGGAGAGCAACTTTAAATGGAATGTCCAGCGGCTTCGCAATCCCGATTACGGGGCCATCAGCTTTAACGACTACTACGCCGTGGGAGTCTACTCCCAGGTGGAGGAGTTTTTGCGGGAGCGGACCGGAGAGGAGAAGGAGGACTATCGGGTGGTCAGCCTGGGGATCGATCCGGCCGCGGCGCTCTACCACGGCTTCTATACGCTGGACGGCTACTCCAACAATTACCCGTTAAAATACAAGCACGCCTTTCGCCGGATCCTTTCGCCGGAGCTGGAGCGCAGCGATTATCTGGCGGATAATTTTGACAAGTGGGGCAACCGCTGTTATCTGTTCAGCTCGGAGTGCCCCGGCTATTACACCATAGAAAAGGGCGGCTTTGCCTTTCTGGATTACCGGCTGGACGCGGAGGCGCTGTGGGAGATGGGCGGAAGATATCTCTTTTCCGCCGCCTACATCCTGAACGCCGAACAACAGGGTCTTGTGCTGATGCGGGAGGAGCCCTTTTCCACAGAGGAGAGCTACTATCAAATCTATGTGTACCGCGTGGAGCCCGACTGACAGAGAGGAAAAAGGCGCTTTTGACCGCCCGCGCAGAGGAGCTTCTGCGGAATTGTGGAGGATTACATGAATTGGAATATCTTTATCCGGACCCGTCTGCCGGTGCTTTTTCTGTGCGCGGCGCTGCTGTGTGCGGGCATTGCCAAAAAGGAAGGGTATCATATGGACGAGCTTTTGAGCTTTGAGCTCGCCAATGCGGAGTTTAACCCATGGATCGTCCCGACGCAGCCGGAGGGCCGCCTTGCAAAGTTTGTGCACAACGAGATCGACGGCGAGACCCTTGGGGAGACCCTGGCCAACCTGAGGGAGACGCTTCTGGATGTGCTGAAGAACGGGAGGGGCAGCAGGCTCCTTTCCTATACGGCGGACGTCTATGAGGAGCCCGTCTGGATCGCGGGGCAGACCTTTGAGAAGTATATCACGGTGGACAGAGACGACGCCTTCAACTATCTGTCCGTGTACTTTAACGTGAAGGACGATAACCATCCTCCGCTCCACTTTATGCTCCTTCACACCCTGTCCTCCCTGTTTCCGGGAAGCGTGAGCCCCTTTGTGGGCTGTGTGATCAATCTGGCGGCGGTGCTGGGGATCCTGCTTCTGCTGATGAGGACGGGGGAGCGGTTTGGCGCGGTGTTTTTGGAGCGGGGGACATCGGCGTCTGGGGTGTCCGGACGTCTGCTGGGGGTGATGGCCGCGCTGGCCTACGGTCTCTCGGCGGGGGCGATGGCGACGACCCTCCTGGTGCGGATGTACGCGCTGGTGACTTTTTTCTGTGTGGCGCTGTTTGCGCTGCATGTGCGGAAATGGACGGAGGACGGCTTTGCGGGCGGCAATCGGCTGTTGATCTTAGTCACCGTGCTGGGGTTCTGGACGCAGTACTTTTTCCTGTTCTACTGCCTGGTGCTTGCGCTTGTGACGGCCGCGCTTCTTGCGGCCCGCAGAAAATATCGGGAGCTTTTTGGATATGCGCGCTCCCTGGCGTTTGCCGCGTGCATCGGCGTCGTCGGATTCCCCTTTGCCATATCGGATGTGTTTCAAAGCAGCCGGGGGGTGGAGGCGCTGCGGAATCTGGCGGGAGGGCCCGCGGAATACGCGGCAAGGCTTGGCGCTTTTTGGGGGGTGGTGGCGGACCGGACGGTGTCCGGAGCGGGGCTTGTCCTGGCCGCAGCGCTTTTGATCGTCTGTCTGGCGGTGAGCGTCCGGCGCAGACAGGGAAGGGCGCTTCTATTGATGCTGATTCTGCCGGCGGCGGGGTATTTCCTGCTGGCGGCCAAAATGTCCCCTTACCTGGTGGACCGCTACATGATGCCGGTCTTTCCCTTTGTGCTGTTCGGCCTGGTGTTTGGCCTGCTTTGGCTGCTTGGCTTTTTGGGGGTGCCAAGGCTTTCCTGCACTATAGTCTGCGGCGTCCTGGTCGTCTGGCAGATAGGGCGGCTTGGGGCTTATGACGGAGAATATCTCTACACCGGCTATCTGGATCAGAGGGCGGTGGCAGAGGCCTATGCGGAGGAGAGCTGTATCTGTGTCTACGCGGGTGTGGGGTACTATGAGAATCTTTTAGAGTTTGCGGAATATGAGCGCACGCTTCTGCTGACCCGGGACGAGCTTTTGAATCGTGAGGACAAGGAGTCGATACGGGCGCTGGACGAGGCGGTGGTGATCCTTAAGACCGGCGTGGACCAAGATGACGTCATCGAGGCGCTTGAGGAGGAATACGGCCTTGTCCTGGAGGAGTGGCTGATCGAGTCCGGCGTCCACGGCGATTGGGTCGGCCTGTTTATCCGAGAAGGAAAAGGAGAAAACCTATGATAGTAGTACAGTGCTTTCTGCTGGCGGTCTGGCTGCTGGCAGTGCCGACAGGTGTCGGCAGTCTGTTTTGCGCGGTGGATAAAAAGGCGGGCAGGCTTCCCTTTGCCTGGATAAGCGGGCAGATCTTCCTCTGGGCGCTCTTTCAGGTGATCTGCGTCCCCCTGATCCTGATGGAAAAGGATTATATGGTGCTCCAGCGGGTGTATCTGGCTGCGACGGGCGTATGCCTGGCGGCGGCCGCGGCGCGCCTTTGGGTGCTCGCCGGAAAGCGTCGGGGAGCGCTCAGGGTGGTCTCGGACCGCTCCGATGCGGGCGGCAGGGGCGCGAAGCTTTTGTGGGCGCTGTTCTGGGCGCTGTTTCTCCTGCAGATGGTGCAGGCGGTGCGGCTGGCCTACGCGGACACGGACGATGCCTTTTATGTGGCCACCTCCACCGTCACGGACGACGCCGGCACCATGTACCGGAAGTCGCCCTACACCGGAGATACCTCCGAGCTGGATCTCAGGCATTGCCTGGCCCCGTTTCCCGTCTGGATCACGTTCCTTGTCAGAATGTCGGGGATCCGTTCCGTGAGCGTGGCCCAGGTGGCGGTTCCTCTCGCGATGATCGCTATGGCGTACGGGGCGTTTTATCTGTTGGGGCAGAAGCTCTGCGCCGGAAACAGGGAACGCCTGCCGTTGTTTCTGGTGTTCGCGGAGCTTTTGGTGCTGTTTGGAGACAGCTCCCACTATACGGTGGAGAATTTTTTGATCGCCAGGAGCCGCCAGGGGAAGGCGGCGCTGGGAAGCATCGTCATACCGGTGCTGTTTCTTCTTTTGTTCGTCCTGCTGGAACGGCTGCAGAGCGGCCACAAGGCTTCGATCGGCTTCTGGGTGCTCTTTGCGTCGGCTATGACGTCCGGCTGTCTCTGCAGCACCATGGGATCCATGCTGTGCTGTATGCTTGTGGGAATTGCCGCGCTCTGCGGCGCGGTTTGTTACCGGCAGTGGAAATTTTTGCTGCCGATGGCGGCCTGCTGTGTTCCGTGCGCGGCCTGCACGGCGCTGTACATGCTGCTGACCTGAGGGATCGGGGGAAAGGAGAGAACCATGCGGGATGTGATCGCTTTGTTTCAGAATTATATGGGGGATGGGCTGATAATGATCTGGTACTTTTTTTCCCTGGTCTATTTGTGGCTTGAGGAAAAGAGAAAAAATATCCGGATCCTGTTTGTCTATGTGCCGGTCATTCTGCTTTTGCTCTTTTTTAATCCGCTGATTGCCCGAATCGTGTTCCGTCTGGCGGATACGGAGATCTATTATCGCATCCTTTGGCTTCTGCCCGTATCCGTGACCATCGCCTGTGCGGTGACAAAGATCTACGGGCAGCTGCAGGGGCGGGCGAAGTTATTTTTTGCGGGAGCTGCGGCAGTGATCCTTTTGGTGTCCGGAAGCTTCATCTATCAAAATCCTCTGTTTCATCGGGCGGAAAACTGGTATCACATGCCCCAGAGCGTGGTGGATATCTGCGACAGCATACGGGTGGAAGGCAGAGAGGTGATGGCGGTCTTTCCGGAGGAGCTTTTGCAGTATGTAAGGCAGTATGACGGCACCATCTGTATGCCCTACGGCAGAGAGATCACGGTGGATCGGTGGAATGTGTGGAATGAGCTGTACGGGGAGATGGAGGCGGAGGAGATCGACGCCGCCGCTTTGACGGCGCTTGCCAGACAGTGGGGCTGCCATTATATCATCCTGCCCGATGACAAAAAGATAGCAGGCAGCCTGGCCGCCTGCTCCTATGAAAGGTACGATCATGTGGACGGATATACGATCTATCGGTATGCGGACGCGGATCTTTCCGTACCGTAGCCTTATTCTTCTTCCTCTTCCAGGGGCTGGTTATACGCGTTGACTGCGTCCACGAAGCGGTTTGCGACCAGCTCTCTTCCGGCCGTGTTCAGATGCAGGTTGTCAATCAGGTATCGCTTCGCGTTGTCCTCCGTGATGGTGCCGTACAGGTTGTCAATGTAGGTGACGCTGCGGAAGGAGGCGGTGCGCATCTGCATGAGCGAGTAGGTGGACAGGACATCCTGCCCGTAGATGTACATATCGCTGCTGACATACTCCCCGTCCTCCGTCACCGCGTAGGCGTAGGTGGGGGACATAATGATAATGCGCGTGTTGGGGCAGTTGGCCTGGATCAGCTCGATGCCGGCCTCCAGATTGCCGGTAAACTGCAGCGTGTCCGTGTAGTTCTGGTCGCTGTACATCGGATGCCCCAGCAGATAATCCGTGGCGTCGTACATGATGCCGATCACATCCATCTCTGCCATATCGACGTTTTTCAAAATGGAGAGCACTTCCTCCGCGTCTTCGGGGGTATCTTCCCCGAGCGCTGCCGCCGCGTCGGTGTAATATCTCTCATTGACTCCCGTAAGCCCGTAGGTCACCAGCCAGTAAAAGGTGTATGCGTCCATGGGGTACTCATCGGCATTGAAGGCGTAGCTCTGTGCCGCCAGATAGCTGTCCCCGATGGAGCAGTTGTAGACCGTCGCGCCGGTCTTTTCGGCAATGAGGCTGGCAAGATTGTCCGCCTCCCCTCGGTCGTCGGCAAAGGGACTGTTTCCGAAAAGCATGATGTTTTCCGCGGGGCCGGTCGGAATCCGCTCGCCGGTTTCCGTCATAAGGGGAAGGACCATATCCAGCACATCGTGGTATTCCCCGGGCTCCTCCGGAATGATGTCGGCCTGATCGATGAATACGCCCCAGTTGCGAAACTTCACATAAATGCAGACCACAAAGACGATCACCACCAAAAGAAGCAGTGTGTGCAGGTTCAGAAAGCGGACAAGGCCCCGGGAGGTCTTCGGCTTCCCGCCGCGGTCATCGGCCGGAAATTCCTCTCCGGATTCTCCGACAGCGCCGCTGTCCCTATCCTCCTGTTCCAGATCCACCAATTCGATCTGAGGTATCTGTCCTGCGTTCTGCTTCTGCCCGAGAACCTCGTCGGGCCTGTCTATAAGCTTGCCGCTGTTGTTCTTATTTTCTCTCATTTTGTCACAAAACTCCCAATGAAATTTTCATTATTTTTCTGATGTTTTTTAATGGTTTCCTGATGATTTCCTGCTGTTTTTTATTCTACTATCATCCTTTCGGAAAGTCTACCCATATAATTATGAAAAAAATTTAAGAAATTATGAAGAAACGCAGGAAAAACTTGAAGATGGACGGCGACAATGCTATAATGTTACGGAATTGTTAAAAAATGAAGACACCTATGACAAAGATACCGGTGGAAAGGGATGTTTTGCAATGAAGAAACTATTCGGACATAAGGGTGACAGGCAGAAGGACTGGGAGGACTACGAGGAGGAAGCCGAGTACCTGTCAGAGGAGGAAGGCTATGAAGGAGAAGGCGAGTACCTGTCAGAGGAGGAAGGTTACGAGGAAGTGAGTTCCTGGGAGGAAAGCGCCTCGGAATCGGAAGCGATAGAAAGCTATGAGGAAGGCGGCTTTTTGTCAGAACAGGAAAACTATGAAGGAGAAGCCGAGTACCTGTCAGAACAGGAAAACTACGAAGGAGAAGGCGAGTACCTGTCAGAGGAGGAAGGTTACGAGGAAGTGAGTTCCTGGGAGGAAAGCGCCTCGGAACCGGAAGCGATAGAAGGCTATGAAGAAAGCGGCTGCCTGTCAGAACAGGAAAGCTATGAGGAAAGCTATGAAGGAGAAGGCGAGTACCTGTCAGAGGAGGAAGGTTACGAGGAAGTGAGCACCTGGGAAGAAAGCGCCTCGGAGCCGGAAGCGATAGAAAGCTATGAGGAAGGCGGCTTCCTGGCAGAACAGGAAGGCTACGAAGGAGAAGCCGAGTACCTGGCAGAGGAGGAAGGCTACGAGGAAGAAGACGGCTATTTTACAGAGCGGGAGGAGCGCCGGGGAGCGGTGTCCAAACGAAAGGGCTCCGGCGCGCCGAGGAAGCAAAACCGGATCGCCGCTATGTGGCAGGCCTTTCTGGATATGAGCGCTATGGACCGCATCATCACCTCCACGGGGGTGGCGGTGCTGGTGCTCGCCCTGGTCACGGGCAGCGTGTATGCCTCCGCGGCTGTGTTGGACCGTCAGATGGACGAGTTTGTCACTGTGGGCAGCCAGCTGGACGGCATGGGGCTCATAGGCGAGGATGGGCTTGTGGCTATGGCGGATGAGAGACGTTCCGGAATCGCGGCGGCCAGCGTGGTGGCGGAGGAGAGAAAGCCGGTCGGGTACAACGAGGCGGAGTACGGCAGCGAAGTCACGGTCGCCCTGGAGATGGTGTCCGTCCTGAAGGATCTGAAGATCAAGTTTATCAACAAGGCCACGGGAAAGCTGATCGCCAACGTGCCCTTCAGCGTGACGGTGACCGACGGAAACGGCGCCAGCTCCACCTGGACGGACGAGGACATGGACGGTATTATTTATCAGAAGGAACTGACGCCGGGCAGTTACTCGGTGGCGATGCTGGCGCTGACGGACGCAAAATATGAGTCCTACACCCTGCCGACGGCTGCGCAGAAGGTGGAGGTCAAGAAGGACATCGCCTACAAGAAGGTGGACGTGTCCAACGAGGTAAAAAAGGAGTCTGAGGTCAACGTGGCCAAGGAGGACACCAAGAAGAAGGATACGGCGGTGGAGTCCTCCCTGAAGGACACGGTCGGCTGGGTGGAGAGCACGTCGAGCAGCTCTACCTATACGGAGGTGTCCAAGAGCACCATACCGGACCCTCTGACACTGGCAAAGAGCGGGGCCTTCCGTAGGGTGGCGGCGGGCAGGCTGACCTCAGCGCCTGCGGTCAGCGGAGGCAACGCCTCCAATGTCACTGTCGCGCTGGACCGCACCACGGCGACGGCCTACCTGACGGAGCCGCTTGCGTTAAACGTTTCGGTGACGGGAGCCGAAGGCGCGGGCGACGGCGCCCTGAGTGTGTCGTCCTCCGACGAAGGGATCGCCACGGCATCCGTCAGCGGGACCGCTGTGACGGTGAACGGGGTGAGCGAGGGAAGCGTTACGATCACGGTGAGCTATGTGCAGAACGGCTCGGAGCAGAAAGCGGCCTGTGCCGTGACCGTGAAGAAGCATCCCAAAAACGATACGAGCACCGCGCTCAAGGACGCACAGGGCAATCCGCTCTATGTGCAGGACGGCGACGGCTATCGTCCGGCGGTCTATGCGGATTACTATACGGCGGAGCATTTCTTTATCAGCAACGGAGTGAAGTACACCGGCTGGCAGACCATAGACGGAAGCGTTTACTATTTTGATTCCACCGGAAATAAGGTGACGGGCGAACAGGTCATCCAGGGCGCCAAGTACAACTTTGCCAGCGACGGCTCTCTGGTCACCGGATCCGGCACCATGGGGATCGACGTGTCCAAATGGAACGGCTCCATCGACTGGAACGCGGTCAAAAACTCCGGAGTGTCCTATGTGATCATCCGCTGCGGCTACCGTGGCTCCTCCCAGGGAGCCCTGATCGAAGATCCCAAGTTTGCCTCGAACATCAAGGGGGCGACGGCGGCCGGACTGAAGGTGGGGGTATACTTCTTTACCCAGGCGGTGGACGAGGTGGAAGCGGTGGAGGAAGCCTCCATGGTGCTGGGCCAGATCAGCGGCTACCGGATATCCTACCCGATCTTTCTGGATGTGGAGCCCAGCGGGGGCCGTGGGGACAAGATCGACAAGGCCACGAGGACGGCCGTCTGCAAGGCGTTCTGCGCGACCATCCAGAGCGGCGGCTACACGGCGGGCATCTACGCCAACAAGACCTGGCTGAACTCAAAGCTGGACCCCGGCGCCTTGAGCGCATACAAGATATGGCTGGCACAGTATGCGGCGTCGCCCACCTACAAGGGCAGGTACGATCTGTGGCAGTACAAGGCCACCGGCAGAGTCAGCGGCATCAGCGGCGATGTGGATATGAATATCAGCTATCTGGGGTACTGATTTTAAAAGATTTTTATAGCCAGAACAGGACTGCTTGTGTTATACTGGAAACGATAGGAGATTTTACGACGATGAGAACTTATCTTGTGACGGGCGGCGCCGGTTTTATCGGCTCCAATTACATTCACTACATGTTTCGGAAATATGACAACGAGATCCGCATCATCAATGTGGATGCCCTGACCTACGCGGGGAATCTGGAGAATCTGAAGGATGTGGAGGATCGGGACAACTATACCTTTGTGAAGGCGGATATCTGCGACAAGGAGGCCATCGCGCGGATCTTTGCGGAGAACGACATTGACCGGGTGGTGCACTTTGCGGCGGAGAGCCACGTGGATCGGAGCATCCGCAATCCGGAGGTGTTTGTACAGACCAACGTGCTGGGGACCGCCGTGATGCTGAACTGCGCAAAGGCGGCCTGGGAGCTCCCCGACGGAAGCTTTCGGGAGGGCAAGAAATTCCTGCACGTCTCCACGGACGAGGTGTACGGCTCCCTGCCGGATGACGACAACGCTTTCTTCTACGAG
The DNA here is from genome assembly GCA_947630395.1 of uncultured Oscillospiraceae bacterium. Lineage (GTDB taxonomy): Bacteria > Bacillota > Clostridia > Oscillospirales > Oscillospiraceae > Pelethomonas. The sequence goes on along the minus strand of CANRHK010000001.1, from coordinate 32,881 downwards.
ACGACGCCCTACGATCCCCACAGCCCTTATTCCGCCAGCAAGGCGAGCTCGGATATGCTGGTGAAGGCGTACATGGACACGTATCGTTTTCCGGCAAACATCACCAACTGCTCCAACAACTACGGGCCTTACCAGTTTCCCGAGAAGCTGATCCCCCTGATTATCAACAATGCGCTTCAGGGCAAGAAGCTTCCCGTTTACGGGGACGGCAAAAACGTCCGCGACTGGCTGTTTGTGGAGGACCATGCCAAGGCGATCGATATGGTGCAGGAGCAGGGGCGGCTGTTTGAAACCTACAATATCGGCGGTCACAACGAAAAGCAGAACATTGAGATTGTACACATTATCCTGGAGACCCTGCAGGAGATGCTGCCGGAGGGGGATCCCAGGAAGGCTCTGGTGACGGAGGATCTGATCACCTATGTGGAGGACCGCAAGGGGCATGACCGCAGATATGCGATCGCGCCGGACAAGATCAAGGCCGAGATCGGCTGGTATCCCGAGACCATGTTTAAGGAGGGCATCCGCAAGACGATCGCCTGGTTCTTTGAGCATGAGGAGTGGATGAAAAATGTCACAAGCGGCGACTATCAGAAATATTATGCAGAGATGTATGAGAAGCGATAATGGTTTGAGAGGGTAAGTACATTAAGGGCGCAGGAAATGGGAACGATGTATGTCGTTCCCATTCGCCGAATTTTAATGGATTTGTCGGGGAGACAAGAGAGGAAGATCAAATGGATGCGAAACTGCGGCGCCTGGCTATCCTGGGCTCGCTGGCAGCGATTCTGATTGTGTCGCTGTTAGTATTTTACACCAATGCGGACACGAGGAACCAAAAGGGCGGGGGATCGCCCAAGCCGTCCGCCGGCACATCGGCGGCCACAGACGCCCTGACAGAGGAGCTCCCCACGGCCCAGGGCGGTCAGATCGGCAATGATCTGTCGGCCTTTTTGCGGGATGAGAGCTTTTTTGACGAGGAGGTCAATCCGGTTTTGGAGGAGGCGAGGGACCAGAGCAACAGCCTCTCCCTGATCGTCACCTCCGTGGAGCGGGATCTGCGCATACAGATCGTCGATATCGAGGGCAGGCCCGTGACGGGCGAGAGCTTTTTCGTGGAGCTGGAGGACCTGGGAGAGTATAAGGATCTGGATCAGGACGGCATCATTTATATAGGGGAGCTTGACGCGGGGGAATACTTTGTGGACCTGAAGCCCCTGGAGGGGTACAAGGTGCCTGTCACCCCCACCCGCGTGAGGGTGAAGGACAAGGTGGAATACCTGGAGATCGAAGACATCTCCCTCCTCATCAAGACGGAGGATGAGATCGACGCCCAGGCCGAGGACTCCGGCGTGCGGGAGGCGCGGTCGGACGCGGATCGGACGGAGCTTCAAAGGCTTCAGAGCGTGAGCGGGGACGCGACGGTGGGAATCGACGTGTCTAAGTGGAACGGAGAGATCGACTGGGATAAGGTGAAAAACGCGGGCGTGGATTTTGCCATCGTCCGTGCGGGATATCGCGGTTCCGTCACGGGAAGCCTGGTGGAGGACCCCTATTTTGCGGAGAATATGAGAGGCGCCGCAAACGCCGGTATCGACACGGGCGTATACTTCTTTACGCAGGCCACGAACGAGGTGGAGGCGGTGGAGGAGGCGTCTGTGGTGCTGGCGCTGGTGCGGGAGTACCCTGTCAATTATCCCATCTTTATCGACACGGAGGGCGCCGGAGGGAACGGCCGCGCCGACGGGTTGGACAAGGAGACCAGGACCCTGGTCTGCGAGGCGTTCTGCAGGACCATTGAGAATGCTGGTTACACGGCCGGTATCTACGCAAGCCGCAACTGGTACAACAACAATCTGGATATGAACCGGCTGGACCGCTACTTTATCTGGCTGGCGGAGTATCGGGACATTCCTCTGTACCAGGGGTATTATCGGATGTGGCAGCACACCTCCAAGGGAAAGATCGACGGAGTCGAGGGAAATGTGGATATGAATATCCGTTATGAGTAGCTTCCGGCAAACGCACAGGTATACAGAAAGGGAACGGATGACATGAGGATGAGTAAACGGATCGGGATCTCGGTTTTTATGGCGCTGGCGGCCGTTATGGCGGCGATCATTATCGTGCACAGCAATCCCGGGGCCGACCAGGGGGAGGAGCTGTTAAAAAAAGGGATATCCTGCGCGGTGATCGCGGCGGCGTGCCTGATCTTTGTGAAGTGGTACGACAAGTTTACGGTCCTGCCGTTGGAGCTGTATCAGAACCGGCATTTGATCTGGAAGCTGGCGAAGAACGACTTTAAGAAGCGGTACGCCGGATCCTATCTGGGTGCGGTGTGGGCGCTTGCCCAGCCGGTGGTCACGGTGGCGATGTATTATATTGTGTTCGATCGGATCTTCGGAAGCTCCGGCCCCAGGCTGGCAAACGGCGGGGAGGCTCCCTTTGTCTTGTTTTTGACGGCGGGCCTGGTGCCCTGGTTTTACTTTAACGAGGCGTTGAACAACGGGACCAACGCGCTCTTAGAGTACAATTATCTGGTGAAAAAGGTGGTCTTTAAGATCAGCATCCTGCCCATCATCAAAATCATTGCGGCGACCTTTGTCCATGTGTTTTTCGTGTGTATTCTGTTGGTCGTGGCGGCAATTTACGGCTATTATCCCAATCTCTATATGCTGCAGCTGGTCTACTACAGCGCCTGCCTGTTTGTCTTTGTGCTGGCGCTCAGCTATACGACCTGCGCCATCGTGGTGTTTTTTAAGGATCTGTCCCAGATCATCAACATCGGTCTGCAGATCGCTATGTGGGCGACTCCCATCCTGTGGGATATCAACTCCCTGGGGGACAGCTGGGTGGTGCCTGTGCTGAAGCTGAATCCGATGGTGTATATTGTGAACGGTTACCGCAGCGCGATCTACGAGCGGGAGTGGTTTTTTCAGGACTTTTTCTCCACCATGTATTTCTGGATCGTGACGGTGGTGCTGTTCGGCCTGGGAGCGCTTGTATTTAAGCGACTGAAGGTGCATTTTGCGGATGTGCTGTAGGAAGCGGAGGTGAAGGAAGATGGGCCAGAAGAACGGGGAAGCTCGGAAGCGAAATCGAAAGGAAAGTTCAAATTGGAGCAGGGAGCAGGAGAAGGGCTCCGGCAGGAAAGAAAAACAGCGCGTTCGGGATCGGAATCCGGAGGCCGGAAAATTCCGCGTCGTGGGGGCGGAGGACATCGCGATCGAGGTGAAGGACGTCGTCAAGGTATACAAGCTGTACGACAGGCTCAGGGACCGGCTGAAGGAGGCCTTCGGCATCGGAAAGAAAGCCTATAAGCTCCACTACGCGTTGAACGGCGTGAGCATGAAGATCCGGCGGGGGGAGACCGTGGGCATCATCGGCACCAACGGCTCCGGCAAGTCCACCATCCTGAAGATCATCACCGGCGTGCTGCACCCCACCTCCGGAGAGGTGCGTGTGAACGGGCGCATTTCCGCCCTGCTGGAGCTGGGAGCGGGCTTTAACCAGGAGTATAACGGGATTGAGAATATTTACTTAAACGGGACGATGATGGGCTTCTCCGAGAAGGAGATCGACGCCAAGCTGCCGGCTATCCTGGAGTTTGCCGATATCGGAGACTATGTATACCAGCCGGTCAAGACCTATTCCAGCGGTATGTTTGTGCGCCTTGCCTTTGCGGTGGCGATCAACATCGAGCCGGAGATCCTGATCGTGGACGAGGCGTTGTCCGTGGGGGATATCTTCTTCCAGGCGAAGTGCTACCACAAGTTTGAGGAATTTAAGGAGATGGGCAAGACCATCGTGTTTGTGAGCCATGATCTGAACAGCATCAGCAAGTACTGCGACAGGGTCTTTTTGCTGAATCAGGGCGATCTTTTGGGGGAGGGTTCCCCCAAGGAGATGATAGACGCTTTCAAGAGGGTGCTGGTGGGACAGTATGAGCTGCCCACGCAGGAGGAGAACGGCGCAGGGCCGGAGGAGAGCGGCGCAGAGCGGGAGCGGGAGGTGGTTTTGGTCCCCGGCGTAAACCCCAACCTGCAGGAGTACGGCAACCAGCAGGCGTGTATCACGGAATATCAGCTTGTGGACGAGAGAGGGCTTCCCACTATGGCGATCCTGAAGGGAAGCGAGTTTACCATGCGAATGAAGGTGAAATTTTCGGAGCATGTCCCCGCCCCCATCTTTGCCTTTTCCATCAAGAATGTACAGGGGACGGAGATCACGGGGACAAACTCCATGATCGAGAAGGCGTACCTGGAGAGCGGGGAGCCCGGGCAGGTGAAGGAGATCACCTTCCGGCAGAGGATGACGCTGCAAGGCGGGGAGTACCTGATCTCGCTGGGGGTCACCGGATATCGGGGGGACACCTTTGAAGTGTATCACCGGCTCTATGACGTGATCAACATCACGGTGGTGTCGGATAAGAACACCGTGGGGTTTTACGATATGGAGTCCCAGGTGGTCGTGAGCGATGTGGCGCCTGAGGCATGAGCGCAGTTTTGGAGGGAAGTGAGGTTATCACCGGATATGGAGGAAAAGCTGGCATCCGCCGAGGAGTATGTGGGCAGGGTGAAAATAGATTACACATGTTATTCCGGGACGGACTACTACAGTGACGGCGATGTGGAGGACAAGCTTCTGCGGATCGTGAGCGAGAGGACGCCCGAGGAGTACGAGCAGGTCATCGGGGAGAGGGCGAGCTGGCCCATCCTGTACCATTTGTCCCCGCTTCGCCAGAATATCCTGGAGTGGGTTCCCATGGAGCCGGATGCCAAGGTGCTGGAGGTGGGGAGCGGCTGCGGCGCCATCACCGGCGTTTTGGCGCGCAAGGCGGCCAGCGTCACCTGCGTGGAGCTGTCCAGAAAGCGGAGCCTGATCAATGCCAACCGCAATCGGGATTGCGGCAATGTGGCGATCCGCGTGGGAAATTTTAAGGACATTGAGCCCGGGCTCGACCGGGACTACGACTATATCTGCCTGATCGGCGTCTTTGAGTATGGACAGAGCTATATCGGCGGCGATACGCCCTTTGAAGATTTCCTGAGGATCCTTTTGCCCCACATGAAGGAGGGAGGCCGCATCCTGATCGCCATTGAGAACAAATACGGCCTGAAATATTTTGCGGGCTGCAGGGAGGATCATCTGGGCGCTTATTTCAGCGGCATTGAGAATTACCCTGAGGGGGGAGGCGTGCGCACCTTCGGACGCAGCGGGCTGGAGCGGATCTTTGCAGACTGCGGCGTGCGGGAGTACCACTTCTACTATCCCTATCCGGACTATAAGTTTATGACCAGTCTCTACAGCGACTCGCATCTGCCGGGGAAGGGGGAGCTTTCCGACAATCTCCGCAATTTTGACAGCGACAGGATGGTCCTGTTCGATGAGAAAAACGCCTTTGACGGAATCGTGGACGAGGGGCTTTTTCCGGTGTTTTCCAACTCCTACCTGGCGGTGATCGGAAAGGATTTTCCTGTCCGCTATGTGAAATATTCCAACGACAGGGCGCCGGAGTACGCCATTAAGACGCAGATCGGCGTGGACGGGAAGGGAGAGCTCTATGTCCGCAAATACCCCATGGACGAAAGGGCGGCGGAGCATGTGCGCGGGATGGAGGCCGCCTGCCGGAGCCTCACAGAGAAGTATGAGGGCAGCGGCATGGAAGTCAACCGGTGCCGTCTGGTGGAGCAGGAGGACGGGCTCTATGCCGAATTTGAGTATGTGGACGGTACGCCCCTGGTGGAGGTGCTGGACCGTCTGGTGGAGCGGGACGACTGGGCCGGTTTTCAGGCCCGTTTCCTGGAGTATGTGGAGAAGATCAGCAGCCGTCCGGACTATCCGGCGTCGGACTTTGATCTGGTGTTCGGCAATATTTTAATAAAAGATAACAAATGGTATTTAATAGATTACGAGTGGACCTTCGGCAGGCCGATCCCGCCCCAGGAGCTGGCCTTCCGCGCCGTCAACTACTATTTTAAGGACGGGGCGGGACGCAGCAGGTTTTCCCTGGACTGGGCGCTGAAGGAGCTTGGAATCTCGCCCCAAAGGGCGGATGAGCTCTGGGAGCAGGAGACGGCCTTCCAGGATAGCATACGGGGAAAGCACACCTCCCTGGCGCAGATGCGGGATCTGATCGGGCGTCGGCTCATGGAGCCCCAGAGGTGGATCGACCGCTACCGGGATTCTAAGGATGTCAATCGGGTACAGATCTACGAGGATACCGGAGAGGGCTGTAGCGAGGAACATTCCTACTTTGTCAGGGAGGCTTATCAGGGGGATCATTTTCTGGAGCTGGAGCTTACCTTCGACGGCAGCGTGAAGCTTCTGCGCATCGATCCCGCTATGGATTCCTGCATGGTCAAGATCCTGGAGATGACCTTAAACGGGGAGCGGGTGCCGCTAGAGAGGCGGAAGGTGCTTCTGGTGAACGGGCGGGTGGTAAAGCCGGCCGACAAGGACGCGGCGGTCTATCAGCCGAGCATGGTGTTTCCCACGGAGGACCCCAACATCAATATTCAGCTGGAGGGGCTTAAGCTTTTGGAGAAAAACGTCCTGCACACCCGTATGGAGATCGTGAGGATCCCTCTGCCGATCGCCCGGGATATGTGTGAGGCAGTGAAAAAGCTGATCTGAGCGGACGGCGTCGGATCGGCGGAAAAGAGGAAATATGTCGGAGTTGGAATACAGGGAGGCCTATGAGAGGGAGCATTTAAAATGCGCGGAGCTGGCTGCGCGGATCGCGGATCTGGAGGCGGAAAACGAGGAGCTTAGCTGGAAGCTGGGGCGCATCAAAAACAATCCGCTCTGGAAGGCGTGCAAGCCTCTGCGGAGCGCGCTGCACTGGGGGATACGCCAGAGGGGTCGCCTCGTGAACTGCGGAGGAATAACTGGTGTTATTAAAAAGCTTGCCTACAAAAAGAGAGAGCGGGCGGCGATGGCCCAGTTTGGCACCCAGAGCTTTCCCGACGAGGAGCAGGCGGCCCGGGAGCGGGGGACGGTGTTTGAGCGGATGGTGAAGATCAGCATCCTGGTGCCGCTCTGGAACAACCGGAGAGAGTTTCAGATCGAGATGCTGGATTCGGTCATGAATCAGACCTATCAGAACTGGGAGCTTTGTCTGGCGGACGGTTCCGACGAGGAGCACGCCTATATTGGGGAGATCTGCAGGGAGTATGCCGCGCGGGCAGGCGGCAGGATCGTCTACCGCAAGCTGGAGAAAAACGAGGGCATCTCGGGCAACACCAACGAGTGCCTGAAGCTTGCCACGGGGGAGTACATCGGCCTGTTTGACCAGGACGACATCCTGCACCCCTCGGTGCTCTATGAGTATGTGAAGGCGATCAACGAGCAGGGGGCAGACTATCTGTACTGCGACGAGACCACCTTTAAAAGCGGCGACATCAACCGGATGCTGACCATGCACTTTAAGCCGGACTATGCGCCGGACAACCTGAGAGCCAACAATTACATCTGTCATTTCAGCGTGTTTTCCAGGGATCTTCTGGAGGGCGGCGAGCTGTTCCGCACGAAGTTTGACGGCAGCCAGGACCATGACATGATCCTGCGCCTGACGGACAACGCCAAAAAGATCGTGCATGTTCCCAGGCTGATGTACTACTGGCGCAGCCACGCCGGCAGCGTGGCCGCGGGGATCGACGCGAAGCCCTACGCGGTTTCGGCGGCCAGGGGGGCGGTGGCGGAGCACCTCAGAAAGCACGGCTTTGACCATTTTCAGATCAGCAGCACCCGCGCCTTCGAGACGATCTTCCGCATCCGCTACGAGATTCTCGGCACGCCGAAGATCTCTGTTTTGATCGCCAACCGAGATCACGTGGAGGACCTGGAGCGGTGTGTCCGCTCGATCCTGGAGAAGTCCACCTACGACAACTACGAGATCCTCATTGTGGAGAACAACAGTACCACCGACCGGATACGGGATTACTATACCCGACTGCTGGGGTATTCCTACGAGGAGGCGCTGAGCAGGAAAGAGGCGTCCGGCGCGCTGCGGGGAGAGCGGGACGGAGGGATCCTCTACAGCGGGGAGAGCGGGCTCTATGACGGCAGGGCTTCGGGCGGCAAGGTCGCCGTTGTGACCTACCGCGGCGAGTTCAACTACTCCGCCGTCAACAACCTGGGCGCGTCCTATGCCGGAGGGGAGTATCTCCTTCTTTTGAACAACGACACAGAGGTCATCACGGTAAACTGGATGGAGGAGCTTCTCATGTACGCCCAGCGCCGGGACGTGGGCGCCGTGGGGGCAAAGCTCTACTATGGGGACAGGACCATCCAGCACGCGGGCGTCGTGATCGGGCTGGGGGCGCACCGCACCGCCGGACACACCCACTACAAGCAGTCGCGGCAGAATCTGGGCTACATGGGGAGGCTCTGCTACGCGCAGGATGTCTCCGCGGTGACGGGGGCCTGCCTTCTGGTGAAGAAGGCGCTTTACGAGGAGGTGGGAGGTCTGGACGAGGGATTTGCCGTCTCCTTAAACGATGTGGATTTTTGCCTGAAGCTTCGGGAGCGGGGGCTTCTCAACGTGTTTACGCCCTTTGCGGAGCTCTACCACTTTGAGTCGGTGTCCAGGGGGCTGGACGATGGCGGGGAGCGGGCGGAGCGCTACCATCGGGAGTCGGAGAGATTCCGCCAGCGGTGGAAGGAGGTCCTGGAGAAGGGGGATCCCTACTACAATCCCAATTTCTCGCTGGACCGCAGCGATTATTCTCTGAAGCTGCCGGCGGATTCGGAATGATATTTGCAGTGGCAATTTCGAGAATTATCTGGAAATTTTCCGTGGGTTATGGTAAAATAAACCTACTGGTTACGATACAGAAGGGTAAGCAAAACAAAATATAAGATAGAGGAGGATGTGCAACATGAGTTTTATGGAGGAATTTAATTTCTGGCTGAACGACGATTATTTCGACCAGAACACCAAGGACGAGCTGCTTGCGATCAAGGACAACCAGGGTGAGATCGAAGAGCGCTTCTATCAGGAGCTGGAGTTTGGCACGGGCGGCCTGCGCGGCATCGTCGGCGCGGGAACGAACCGTATGAACGTTTACACGGTCCGCAAGGCTACCCAGGGACTGGCAAACTTTATCCTGAAGCAGGGCACTCAGGCCAAGGGAGTGGCGATCTCCTATGACAACCGCAATATGTCCCCCGAGTTTTCCCAGGAGGCGGCGCTGTGTCTGGCGGCAAACGGCATCAAGGCTTATATCTTTGAGTCCCTGAGACCGACTCCGGAGCTTTCCTTTGCGCTGCGCAAGCTGGGCTGCACGGCCGGCATCATGGTGACGGCCAGCCACAATCCCCCCGAGTACAACGGTTACAAGGTATACTGGGAGGATGGCGCGCAGGTCACCGCTCCCAAGGATAAACAGATCATTGACGAGGTGAAGGCGATCAAGGACTACCACACCGTCAAGACCATGGACAAGGAAGCCGCCGTTGCGGCAGGCCTGTACCAGGTGATCGGCAAAGAGATCGACGACGCGTACATGGTGGAGCTGAAAAAGCAGATCATCCACCCCGATGTGATCCGAGAGATGGCAAACGATATTAAGATCGTGTACACTCCCCTCTGCGGCACCGGCAACAAGCCCGTGAGAAGAGTCCTGGAGGAGCTCGGATTTCAAAACGTATATGTGGTTCCGGAGCAGGAGAATCCGGATCCCAAGTTCACGACCCTGGAGTACCCCAACCCCGAGGATCCCAAGGCGTTTACCTATGCGCTCCGTCTGGCGAAGGAGAAGGATGCGGATATCGTTCTGGCCACCGATCCCGACGCGGACCGTCTGGGAGTTTACGCGAAGGATCAAAAGACCGGAGAATACGTGGCGTTCACCGGCAATATGTCCGGTATGCTGCTGGCGGAGTACACCTTGAGAGAGCGCGCGGCGACCGGCACCATGCCTTCCGATCCTGCGCTCGTGACCACCATCGTGACCACTAACATGACGGTTCCCATCACCCAGGCCTACGGCGTGAAGATGATCGAGGTTTTGACCGGATTTAAGTTTATCGGCGAGCAGATCAAGCTCTTTGAGCAGAGCGGGAGCAATCATTATGTGTTCGGCCTGGAGGAGTCCTACGGCTGCCTGGTGGGCACCCACGCGAGAGACAAGGACGCTATCGTGGCGGTGATGTGTCTGTGCGAGGTGGCATCCTTCTGCAAGAAGCAGGGCAAGACGCTGTGGGATATGATGCTCGATATGTATGAGAAGTACGGCTACTTTAAGGAGACGCAGTACACCATCACTTTAAAGGGCATTGACGGCTCCAAGCAGATCGCGGAGATCATGGAGAAGCTGCGTCAGAATCCGCCCAAGGCGTTCGGCGATCTGAAAGTGCTGAAGTTCAGGGATTATCAGAACGACGTGATCCTCGATATGGCCACCGGCGAGAAGACCACCACGGGCCTGCCCAAGTCCAACGTGCTCTACTTTGAGCTGCCCGACAACTGCTGGTGCTGTGCCCGTCCTTCCGGAACGGAGCCCAAGATCAAGTTTTACATGGGCGTGAAGGGCACCAGCCTGGAGGACGCAAAGGCGAGAGTGGAGAAGCTGACGGAAGACGTCAAGGCTGTGCTGTAGCCTCCGGTGAAGCATGGACAGGATGCGGAAATGACACTGACAGAGCAACAGATCGCCTCTCTGGGGGTGGTTTGTTGCTCTTGTTCAAGTAAAAAAATACGATTGTGAAGAAAGGGAGTTGTGTATGACTGCGGGAAAAGTGAAAGCATCTCAGATGAGAAGAGCGTGGTATTTTTTGGAGGGAAACGGGCTGTTAAGAACCTTTTATGCGGTGAAGGAGCGCCTGGAGGCGCGGAAGGTGACCTATGATTTTGTTCCTGTCAGCGAGGGGGAGCTGGAGCGGCAGAGAGCGTGGGCAAAAGAGCAGACGGTCACATTCAGCATCGTCGTGCCCGCCTACCAGACGAAGGAGTCGTATCTGAGGGATCTGTTACAGTCCGTCTTAAGCCAGAGCTACCCGCATTGGGAGCTGATTTTGGCGGATGCCACGGAGGACGACAGCGTGAAAAGGGTCCTGGATGACGTGGCGGGGGAAGCGGTGGAGGAGACCGCTTTCGGAAGGCCGCTGCCGCCCTGGAAGGACGGCCGGATCCGTTACCTGCGCCTTCCCTGCAACGCGGGCATCTCGTTGAACACCAACCGAGGGCTGGAGCACGCCGGAGGAGACTACGTGGGGCTTTTGGACCACGACGATGTGCTGACGCCGGATGCGCTCTATGAGATGGCGGCGGCGATTCTGGCGGCGCGGGAAAAAGGGATCGACGCGCAGCTTCTCTACTCGGATGAGGACAAGTGCAACAGTGAGCGCACGGAGTATTTCGAGCCTCACTTTAAAGAAGATTTTAATTTTGACATGATCCTGACAAATAATTACATCTGTCATTTTATGGTCATGACAAGCGAAATGATCAAGCGTCTCAGGCTGCGGCCGGAGTACGACGGGGCCCAGGACTTTGATCTGGTGCTTCGGGCGGTGGGGGAGCTCATGGACGAGGAGGAGAAGATCGTCCACGTTCCCAAGGTGCTCTACCACTGGCGCTGCCATCCGGCGTCCACGGCGGAGAATCCGGAGAGCAAGGAGTACGCCTACGTGGCGGGCAGAGAGGCCATACAGAATTTTATGGATGTCAAGAATATCAACGCCCTGGTCCTTCCGTATATGCACGACGGGTACTATAACTGGCTGTGTCAGGGAGGCCCGCTGGTCTGCAGGGAGGACGTGGCGGCCATAGGGGGAGGCATCTATGTCCACAACCGGCTGATCGGCGGACGGATGAACATGGACGGGGCGGTCTATTACAAGGGACTTCCGCGCCAGTACTCCGGCTATATGCACCGCGCCATCCTTCTGCAGAGCGCGGATGCCTTGGATATACGCATGATATCGGTGCGGGAGGAGTGCTGGGAGATCTTTGAGCAGGCGGTGGGAGTGCCCTATGTGGAAATATGGGGCACACACTGGTTTGACGCGTCCAGGCTTCCGGCCGGAGCGGATTATCTGGAGCTGAGCCTGAAGCTGTCCCAGGCCCTTCGGGACAACGGCTACCGCCTCCTCTACACGCCGCGCAGGAGGGGGAAATGGCTGCCTCTTTTGCGGAAGGTCAGACAGACAGGGGAGACATTATGGACTTAATAACGGTTGTTATACCGAATTATAACGGGGAGAGATACCTGGCGGACTGCCTGGATTCCCTGGCCCGGGAGCAGGGGCGGGAGGACACTCCCGCCTTTCGGGTGCTGGTGGTGGACAACGGCTCCATAGACGGAAGCCCGAAGCTTTTGCGCGGGCGGCCCGAGGTGGACACGGTGCTTCTTCCGGAGAATACCGGCTTCTGCCACGCGGTGAACGTGGGCATCCTCCGATCCCAGACCCCCTATGTGATTCTTCTGAACAATGACACAAAAGTGAAATCCGGATTTATGAAATCCCTGTACGATGCCATCGAGCGGGACCCCAGGCTTTTCTCCGTCAGCGCCCGTATGCTGATGTGGGACAGGCCGGAGCTGGTGGACGGCGCGGGAGATCTGTACTGTGTGCTGGGGTGGGCCTTTGCCAGGGGGAAGGGGCGTCCGGCCCGCTTCTATGACAGGCCCGCCCGGGTCTTTTCCGCCTGCGGCGGCGCCGCCATCTACCGCCGGAGGGTCTTTGACGAGATCGGCCTCTTTGACGAAAGGCATTTTGCCTATCTGGAGGATCTGGATATCGGCTACCGGGCGAGGATTTACGGCTACCGCAATGCCTATGAGCCGGCGGCGGAGGTGCTCCACTTCGGCTCCGCTTCCACGGGCTCCCAGTACAACGAGCTCAAGACGACGCTCGCCTCCGCCAACAATGTGTATGTGATCGGGAAAAATATGCCGCTCTTCCAGCTGATCGTCAATCTGCCGTTTCTCTTTGTGGGTTTTGCCGTAAAGGCGCTGTTTTTTTGGCATAAGGGCATGGGGCTTCTGTATCTTCGGGGACTCAAAAAGGGGCTTCGCCTGGCGCTGTCCGAGGAGGGGCGCAGGCATAAGGTTCCATTTTCCATGAGACATTTCAAGAATTATCTTGCCATTCAATGGGCACTTTATGTAAATACCATTAAATTTTTGACCAGGGGATAGAATCCAAACAAAATCTTAAGATTCCTTAAGAAAGTGCTTCATACATTCTTAAGTTGTGCTTTTTGGCACAATATTGTAAAATAGGCATAAATGGTGAGGAATCGACAGATATTGCCCTGAGGGCAGGCCATTGGGTGACAGATATGATAAAGGACAATCAGAAGGTATTCAACAGGCTGTTGGTGATATTGGATGCGTTTATTACCGGAGTTGCCTTCATCCTGTCTTACTATGTGAAATTTTATATTTTGGAGGACGGCCCGGGGATCGGCGTACTGCCTGTGGAGTACTATTACATGCTTCTGATCCTCATTGTCCCAGGCTATCTGTTCTTGTATTACGGCTGCAACGTGTACACGCCGAAGCGGACGGTGAAGCGCAGACATGAGCTCTACCGGATCTGGCAGGCAAACACCATCGGGCTTGCGGCGCTGATCATTATTCTGTATATGATCGTCAAGGAGATCAACGTCTCCCGTTCCGTCATCGTTATCTTTTATGTTTTAAACATTTTCCTGTCCGCCGCTTTTCGTGTGGTGCTGAGAAAATTTCTGCGGACCATCCGCAGCAAGGGCTACAATCTCAAGCATATCCTTCTGGTTGGCTACTCCCGTGCGGCGGAGGAGTATATCCGGCGCATTTTGGACAATCCCCAGTGGGGATATGTGGTGTGCGGCATCCTGGACGACCACATCCCCAGCGGCACCACCTACAAGGGGATCAAGGTCTTGGGCAGCGTGGGAAATCTGGAGTATATACTGCCGGAGAACCGGCTGGACGAGATCGCCATAACGCTCTCGCTTCGGGATTACGACATGCTGGAGGAGCTGGTGCACATCTGCGAGAAGTCGGGCGTCCACACCAAGTTTATACCGGACTATAACAGCCTGATCCCCACAAGGCCCTACACGGAGGATCTGATGGGGCTTCCGGTGATCAATATCCGCTATGTGCCCCTGACCAACACCGGCAATATGATGCTGAAGCGGATCATGGACGTGGCGGGCTCCCTGTTCGGCATCCTGGTCACCTCGCCCATCATGCTGGTCGTGGCGTGCTGCGTCAAGCTGAGCAGCCCCGGCCCTGTGATCTTTAAGCAGGAGAGGGTCGGTCTCCACAACAAGCCGTTCTATATGTATAAATTCCGCAGCATGGAGATACAGCCCCCCGGCCAGGAGAAGAAGGCTTGGACGGTGCGGGATGACCCGAGGGTCACGGGCGTCGGGAAATTCTTAAGGCGGACCAGCCTGGATGAGCTGCCGCAGCTGTTTAATATTTTAAAGGGCGATATGAGTCTTGTGGGCCCCAGGCCGGAGAGACCTCTCTTTGTAGAGAAATTCCGAGAGGAGATCCCGCGCTATATGGTAAAGCATCAGGTCCGGCCGGGTTTGACCGGCTGGGCGCAGGTCAATGGGCTGAGAGGCGATACCTCGATCAAGAAGCGCATTGAGTACGATGTCTACTATATCGAGAACTGGACCATAGGATTTGATATAAAGATAATCCTGATGACCTTTTTCACAGGGTTTGTCAACAAAAACGCATACTAAAAGAGATGAAGTAAGGAGAAAGTGTTATGGCAGCAAAGTCCAACCAGAGAAACGATCAGAACGCCCCGCGCCGCAGGATGTCCGCAAAGGAGTATGAGGCCAGGAGGAAGAGAAAATTTGTTATTTTCGGCATCGAGATTGTGGTGATCCTCGCTATGGTGGGGATTCTCTACGTGGTGATGACCAAGGCGAACGACAAGGGCCCCACGACCACCTACCTGTCGCCGGAGGACCTGGGGATATCCTACACCCAGAGCAACGCCGATACCGAGGGCACCGGAGAGGCGATTGTGGACGACCAGCCGGTTTACATGAATGTGGCGCTGTTCGGCGTGGATGCGCGAAAGCACGATGAGCTTTACAAGGGGAGCCGAAGCGACTGTACCATGATCGCCAGCGTCAACCTGCAGACCGGAGACATCCGTCTGGTCAGTGTGTACCGCGACACCTACCTGAATCTGGGCAACGACAAGTACGATAAGTGCAACGGCGCATACTCCTACGGAGGAGCGGAGCAGGCGGTCAAAATGCTGAATATGAACCTGGATATGGATATCACCAAGTTTGTGACGGTGGGCTACCAGGGCCTGAGCGAGGTGATCGACGGCTTGGGCGGCGTGTACATCGACGTGGATGCCACCGAGTTAAAGCATATCAACAACTATCAGCAGGACGTTGCGTCGGTGTTAAAGTGTGACTACACGCCTGTGAAACAGACGGGATATCAGAAGCTGAACGGCCTTCAGGCTACCGCCTACTGCCGTATCCGCTATGGCGGAGGCGATGATTTCATGCGTACTTCCCGCCAGAGGGAAGTGGTTATGGCGATAGAGGATCAGGCCAAGCAGGCGGACTATACCACCCTGGTGAAGGTGTTCAACGACTCCATCGACGACATCTACACCAATCTGGAGACCGACGACATCCTGACGCTTCTGGAGAATATTGCCGATTACCGCATTGTGGAGGAGGGAGGCTTCCCCGACGAGAGTATGCGCACCACCGGCAACATCGGCGCGAAGGGAAGCTGCGTGATACCGGTCGATCTGGAGAGCAATGTGGTCTGGCTGCACGAGTTTCTCTTTGACGAGACGGACTACGTGGTGACCAGCGTTGTGAAGGAGATCTCCGGCAAGGTGGAGTCGGACACGTCGCCGTATATCAACCGGCTGAATTAAAGAGGGAAGAGAAGAGATCAGGCGAGGGGGCTTTTGCGAAAGGGCCTCCTCTTCTTTGCTGGTTCTTCTTGTCTAAATCTTGTCTAAAAAAGGATTCTGTGTTATAGTAGGCGCAAAGGGCAGAAAAAGCGGCAGCAGAGGGAGGCATAATAATTGATGGATGTAGACGTGATAATTCCGCTGTATAAACCGGACAAGGGTCTTTTTTCCCTGCTGGATCTGTTGGACAGACAGACGGTTCCCGTGCATCAGATCATCCTGATGAACACGGAGGAAAAATATTTTGAACAGCTGATCTATGGAAACAGAGAGCTGGAACGCCACCGGAATGTGCGCGTATACCATCTCTCCAAGTGGGAGTTTGACCACGGAAAGACCAGGCGGCGGGGCGTGCAGAAATCCCAGGCGGAGATCTTTGTGATGATGACGCAGGACGCCGTCCCCGCGGATCCCTATCTCCTGGAGCGGCTGACGGCGCGCTTGACGAGGGACGAAAAGGTGGCGGTGGCGTATGCCAGGCAGCTTCCCAAAAAGGACTGCGACATTTTGGAGCGCTTTACCAGACAGTTCAACTACCCTGCCGAGTCGCGCATCAAGTCCGCCGAGGATCTGGAGGAGCTGGGGGTCAAGACCTATATGTGCTCCAACGTGTGCGCCGCGTACCGGAGGGATGTCTATGAGGAATTGGGCGGTTTCGTGCGGCATACCATATTTAACGAGGATATGATCTACGCGGCGTGCGCCATCCGGTCGGGGTATCGGGTCGCCTATGAGGCGGAGGCGTGCGTCTATCACTCCCATGCGTACACCAACGGCCAGCTGTTTCGGAGAAATTTTGACCTCGGGGTGTCCCAGGTCGACCATCCGGAGGTGTTTGCCGGCATCTCCTCCGAGAAGGAGGGGAGAAAGCTGGTTCGGGAGGCAACGGCATATCTGAGGGAGCAGCGGAGACAGAAAGAGATCCCTCATTTTTATATGCAGTGCGTCTGCAAGTACGCCGGATATCTGCTGGGAAGGCATTACCACAATCTTCCCAGGGGGCTGGTGCTGCGCTTTACGAACAATCGGGAATACTGGCGGTAAAGGCCGGACACCGTGAAACACAAAACAGCAAACGACGGAAAGGAAGGTATCGCTCATGTGTGGTATCGTAGGATATATCGGAGAGAAGCAGGCGGCCCCTGTGATCTTGGACGGACTGTCCAAGCTGGAGTACCGCGGCTACGACTCCGCGGGCATTGCCGTATTTGACGGGGAGAAGATCCTCACGAAGAAAGCCACGGGAAGGCTGAAGGTTCTGGAAAACCTGACCCACGGCGGGGAGACGATGAAAGGATTTTCCGGAATCGGGCACACCCGCTGGGCGACCCACGGAGCTCCCAGCGACCGAAACGCCCATCCCCACACAAACAACGGCGGCACCATCGCCGTGGTGCACAACGGCATTATCGAAAATTACATCTCCCTGAAAAAGAAGCTGACGGACAAAGGATATCAGTTTGTGTCCGAGACGGACACGGAGGTTCTGGCCCATCTGCTGGACTATTACTATAGGGGGAACCCGCTGGAAGCGATCACCAAGGTGCTGCATCGGGTGGAGGGCTCCTACGCCCTGGGGATTTTGTTTTCCGACTTCCCCGAAGAGCTCTACGCGGCCCGCAAGGACAGTCCCCTGATCGTGGGGAAGAGCGAGGACGGCTGCTTTATTGCGTCCGACGTCCCCGCCGTGCTAAAGTACACCAGGACCGTGTACTATATGGACAATCAGGAGGTGGTGAAGCTGCATCCGGACGGGCTGCAGTTTTACACGGTGGACGAGGAGGAGATCACCAAGGAGGCCGTCACCATCGACTGGGATGCGGACGCCGCGGAGAAGGCCGGCTACGAGCACTTTATGCTGAAGGAGATGTATGAGCAGCCCAAGACCGTTGCGGACACCATCTCCCCCCGGGTCCAAAACGGCGATATCGTGATCGAGGAGCTCAATATGACCGACGAGGAGATCCGCGGGATCCGCAAGATCCACATTGTCGCCTGCGGCTCCGCCTACCACACCGGCGTGACCGCCAAGTATGTGATCGAGGGGCTTGCCAGGATTCCGGTGGAGGTGGATGTGGCGAGCGAGTTCCGCTATCGGGACCCCATCCTGGAGGAGGGCAGCATGGTCATCGTCATCAGCCAGTCGGGCGAGACGGCGGACACCCTCTCCGCTCTGCGGGAATCCAAGGCCCGGGGAGTGCGGGTGCTGGGGATCGTCAATGTGGTGGGAAGCTCCATCGCCAGGGAGGCGGATTCCTGCATGTACACCTGGGCGGGGCCGGAGATCGCCGTGGCCACCACCAAGGCGTACAGCGCCCAGCTGGTGACACTGTATATGCTTGCTATGAAATTTGCCAGAGTGCGGGGAAAGCTGGACGATCAACAGTTTCAAAGCCTGCTGGATGACTTAGAGTGCCTGCCGGATCAGATCGAGCTTCTTTTGGGGCAGAAGGAGAAGGTGCAGCATTTTGCCAACCGTTATGTGGGCGCCAGGGATATCTTCTTTATCGGCAGGGGCGTGGATTACGCCATTTCGCTGGAGGGCTCGCTGAAGCTGAAGGAGATCTCCTACATCCACTCGGAGGCGTACGCGGCGGGAGAGCTGAAGCATGGGACGATCTCCCTGATCGAGGACGGCACGCTGGTGGTGGCGCTGTCCACCCAGCCGGAGCTTTTCCAGAAGACGATCAGCAATATGGTGGAGGTCAAGGCGAGGGGCGCGTTTGTTATGGCGGTGACTAACGAGGGAAACCGGGCCATCGAGAAGGCGTCCGACTACGTGATATATATACCGGAGACCAATCCCTATTTCACCAATTCTCTGGCCATTATACCGCTGCAGCTGTTCGCCTACTACGTGGCGGTGGGAAGGGGCTGCGATGTAGATAAGCCCCGAAATCTGGCGAAATCCGTGACGGTGGAATAGGACGAAACTTCACATTTCTATTATATTTTCTTCACAATTTTGACACAAAGCGGGGATATACTGGGGTACATAAAGATGGAACATGCAAAGCGGAAGCGGCATACACTTCCCGAAAGGAGAGGGAATCATTATGTACGAGAATCATTACGAAACCTATCAAACCAACACGGATGGGGGGGATTTGAGCGGCAGGCCGCCCAGGGAGGAGAAGGGGCACAAAGGCGGATTTTTCCGCAAGGCGCTTCTCAGTGTCAGCCTGGGACTGTTTTTCGGTATTTTTGCGGGGCTTGGATTTTACGCGGTGCAGCAAGGAACCGGAATGTTGCAGCGCGAGACGGACGCCTCCGTGGAGAACGCGGTCGCGGACCGAGACGTGGAGGAGGCGGTTCAGGAGGCCCTAAAGGCTATGAAGCTCTCCAACTCGGGCACCGTCAACGTGGTGGAGTCCAATATCACCGAGGTGGTGAAGGAAGTGATGCCCGCCATGGTGTCCATTGTCAACAACTACACGGAGCAGTACAATGGCTTCTGGGGGCAGACCTACACGGAGCCGCATGAGAGCGACGGAACCGGTATCATTGTGGCAAAGAATGACGAGGAGCTTTTGATCGTGACCAACAACCACGTGGTGGAGGACGCCGAACAGCTGACCGTGAGCTTTATCAACGGCAGTACGGCGGAGGCTGTGATCAAGGGCAAGGACTCGGAGATGGATCTGGCGGTGATCGCCGTGAAGCTCTCCGACATTGACAAGGAGACGCAGGAGTCGATCAGCGTGGCCACCCTGGGCGACAGCGAGAACCTGCAGCTGGGCGAGCCGGTGATCGCCATCGGTAACGCCCTGGGCTATGGACAGTCCGTGACCAACGGCATCATCAGCGCGCTGGACCGTCAGATCACTACGGAGGACGGCAGTGAGGGCACCTTTATCCAGACCAATGCGGCCATCAACGAGGGCAACTCCGGCGGCGCGCTGTTAAATATCTACGGCGAGGTGATCGGAATCAATTCCTGCAAGCTCGGAGGAAGCCTGGTGGAGGGAATGGGCTACGCGATCCCCATCACCTCCGCAAGCCCGATTATCGCCGATCTGATGGAGCGCCAGACCAGAAGCAAGGTCGATGAGGAGGAGATGGGCTATATCGGGATCCAGCCTCAGGAGGTCACCGGCCAGCTGGCACAGATGTTCAATATGCCCCAGGGGATCTACATTGCGGCGATCCTGGACGGCGGCGCGGCGCAGTCGGTGGATCTTCAGGTGGGCGATATCATCACCCGCTTCGACGGGGAGCGGATCACCTCCTACAGCGATCTCCAGGAAACGCTGCAGTACTACGCGGTGGGAGACACCGTCACCCTGTCTGTGATGCGGCCGGAGAATGGCGCCTATGTGAGCCACGAGGTCGAGATCACGCTGGGGGAACGGCCCAGTGACAATTAAACGAATAAAAAAAGGCGGTACGGCGTTTTGGCGCCGGCCGCCTTTTGTGATAGGGCGCGTTTGTGCTGTTTATAAAAACTTCACTTGTGATAATGGGGAGAGTCCGGTATAATAAAGGCAGGCTTAGAATAAAAAGCGGGAGAAAACCAAGATGAATGATTTCAGGGAAGTAGTGGACGATAAAGAGAAAGAGGAAAAGGAACAGAAGGAAGAGAAGGGACAGAAGCCGGACGCTTCGGGGACGGAGGAGCACAGCGAGTACGAGGACGTCTGCTTCATCTGCCGCAGGCCGGAGAGCAAGGCGGGCAAAATGTTCCGGCTCCCCAACCATATCTGCGTCTGCAACGACTGTATGCACAAGACCATGGAGACTGTCAGCCAGTTCGACTATCAGGGAATGTTGAACAATCCCAATTTTCAGAACGATGTGGAGCAGTTTTCCAAGCAGAACGGTTTCCCCAGCATCAGCTTTGTGAATCTGGCGGATCTGCAGGGAGACGGGGGAATCCCCAACAAACAGAAGCTGAAGAGAAAGAAAAAGAAGGAGGGCTCGGAGCCGGTGCTGGATATCCGCAATATTCCGGCCCCCCACAGGATCAAGGCCAGCCTGGACGAGTATGTGGTAGGGCAGGAGCACGCCAAGAAGGTGATCTCCGTGGCCGTATACAATCACTACAAGCGCGTGGCGACCAACACCATGGACGAGATCGAGATCGAGAAATCCAACATGCTGATGATCGGGCCCACCGGAAGCGGCAAGACCTACCTGGTAAAGACCCTGGCAAGGCTTCTGGATGTGCCTCTTGCCATCGCCGACGCCACTTCCCTGACGGAGGCCGGCTACATTGGCGACGACATTGAGAGCGTGGTGTCGAAGCTTTTGGCGGCAGCGGACAACGATGTGGAGAAGGCGGAGCGCGGCATCGTCTTTATCGACGAGATCGACAAGATCGCCAAAAAGAAAAACACCAACACCCGGGATGTCAGCGGCGAGAGCGTACAGCAGGGGATGCTGAAGCTCCTTGAGGGCGCGGAGGTGGAGGTGCCGGTGGGCGCAAACAGCAAAAACGCTATGGTGCCTCTGGCGACGGTCAACACGCGGAATATTCTCTTTATCTGCGGGGGTGCGTTTCCGGATCTGGAGGATATCATACGGGAACGGCTGACCAAGACCGCCTCCATCGGATTTAACTCAGAGCTGAAGGACAAATATGACAAGGACAAGAATATCCTCTCCAAGGTGACGGTGGAGGATATCCGGAAATTTGGCATGATACCGGAGTTTATCGGCCGTCTGCCCATTATCTTCACGCTGGAGGGCCTCAACAAGGAGATGCTGGTAAAGGTCTTAAAGGAGCCGAAAAACGCGATCCTGAAGCAGTACCAGAAGCTGTTGGAGCTGGATGAAGTGAAGCTGGAGTTTACGGAGGACGCGCTGGAGGCTATCGCGGACAAGGCGCTGGAGAGAGACACCGGCGCCCGCGCGCTTCGCTCCATCATCGAGGAGTTCATGCTGGATATCATGTATGAGATCCCCAAGGATGACAACATCGGCAGGGTGACGATCACCCGAGAGTATATCGAGGGCACCGGAGGCCCGATCATCGACATCCGGAGCAATCAGATCGTTTCTTCTTCCATGGAGGAGCTGCCCCAGGCGAAAGCGGCGGAGGACTCCCTTTCCTATGCGCCGTAGCCTTGCTGCAGGATCAGATCCACCACCTCGTCCACAAGCCCCTGACAGGTCGCAAGATCATCCGCCTCCACCATCACGCGGATCAGGGGCTCCGTGCCGCTCTCGCGGACCAGGATCCTTCCGTTGTCCCCGAGGCGGGAGGCGATCTCATCCACCTTCCCCTGCACTGCCGCATCGCCGCGCACCGCGGCCTTATCCTTTACGCGGACATTTTTCAACACCTGCGGGTAAATGGTGAGAGGGGAGGCGAGCTCGCTCAAGGAGGTCTTTTTCTCCAGCATGACCTCCATCATTTTGATGGCGGTCAGGATGCCGTCGCCGGTGGTGGCGTATTTCTTGAAAATGATGTGGCCGGACTGCTCGCCGCCCAGGCGGTAGCCGTTCTGCACCATATTCTCATAGACGTATTTGTCGCCTACGGCAGTCTTTTCATATTCGATTCCCACCGCGTCAAATGCCTTGTATAGGCCGAAGTTGGACATGACGGTGGTCACCACGCGGTTGCCGTACAGCTTGCCGCGTTCTTTCATATAGCGGCCGTAAATGTAGAGGATGCCGTCGCCGTCCACCAGGCGGCCCTTTTCGTCCACGCACAGGCAGCGGTCCGCATCGCCGTCAAAGGCAAATCCCACATCAAGCCCGTTCTCCACCACAAATTTCTGAAGTCCCTGAATGTGGGTGGAACCACAGTCCGTGTTGATGTTCACGCCGTCCGGCTGGTTGTTGATCACGAAGGTTTTGGCGCCCAGCGCGTCAAACACGCTTTTGGCGATCATCCAGGAGCTGCCGTTGGCGCAGTCTAACCCCACCTTTTTGCCCTCGTAGGAGCGGGTGGCAAGGGAGATCAGATATCCGATGTAGCGGTTCCTGCCGGCGGCATAGTCCACCGTGCGCCCGATATGCTCTCCCTCCGCGTAGGGGATCTCGGACGGTTCGCCGTCTAAGTAGCTCTCGATTTTCAGGATGGTCTCCTCATCCATCTTCTCCCCGTTGGCGTTGATCAGCTTGATCCCGTTGTCGTAGTAGGGATTGTGGCTGGCGGAGATCATGATGCCGCAGTCGAACCCTTCCGTTCTGGTCACATAGGATACGCTGGGGGTGGTGGTGACGTGGAGCAGATATGCGTCCGCGCCGGATGCGGTGAGGCCCGCGCCCAGCGCGTATTCAAACATATAGGAGGAGCGGCGGGTATCCTTGCCGATGACGATGCGGCACCGGTCCTCCGCATCCTTTGGAGTCTCATGCCGATAGTACCAGCCCAGGAAACGTCCGATCCGGTAGGCGTGATCCGCCGTCAGATTCTTGTTGGCTTCCCCGCGGAAGCCGTCGGTCCCAAAATATTTTCCCATAATAATACTTCCCTTTCAAAACAGTATGTAACGCACAAAATCGTTCTCCTATTATTATAATGTGTTTGGTCGAAGTTGGCAACTTCTATGAAAAAAAATCGAAAACCTATTGACATCCGCGGTAGATATGGTAACATATTCATATGAACAATGGTTCATATGAAAAAAGAATCGCGGGAGGGCGAAGCAATGAAGAAGACGTATAAGATCGAAGTGGATTGTGCCAACTGTGCGCTGAAGATGGAGGACGCCGCCAAGAAGGTGGAAGGGGTCCTGGACGCCGCGGTGAGCTTTATGACACAGAAGATGAAGGTGGAGTTTTCCGAGGGGAGCGACGAGAAGTCGGTGATGGAGCAGGTAGTCAAGGCGTGTAAGAAGGTGGAGTCGGATTGTGAGATCTACCTGTAGCGCAAGGCGCCGCGGCCGGATCCGATGGATGTGGGAGGGTGAAATTATGACGAAAAAACAGAAAAAAGTGTTGTACCGTATTCTGATCTCAGCGGCGCTTCTCGTGGCGGTGCAGTTTTTGCCGGTCACAGGGTGGCCGAGGCTTCTTTTCAATCTGATCCCCTACGCGGTGATCGGCTATGATATCCTGCGGAAGGCGGTTCTCGGTATCGTCCACGGGGAGGTGTTCGATGAAAACTTCCTGATGGCGGTGGCCACGGTGGGAGCCATCCTTCTGGGGGAGTATACGGAGGGCGTGGCGGTCATGCTGTTCTATCAGATCGGCGAGCTGTTCCAGAGTGTGGCGGTTGGGAAAAGCCGCCGCAACATCAGCGCCCTGATGGATATCCGGCCCGACTATGCCAACGTGGAGAGGGAGGACGGGACGCTGGAGCAGGTGGATCCCGAGGAGGTGGAGATCGGCACGGTGATCGTGGTGCAGCCGGGGGAGAAGGTGCCCATCGATGGCGTGGTGGTGGAGGGAAACGCCTCTTTAAACACCAGCGCCCTGACCGGAGAGAGCGTCCCGAGGGACGTGTCGGCCGGCTCGGATATCATCAGCGGGTGCGTGAACCTGACGGGGCTTTTGAAGGTGCGCACCACAAAGGAGTTCGGGGAGTCCACCGTCTCCAAGATACTGGATCTGGTGGAAAATTCCAGCATGAAGAAATCCCGCACGGAGAATTTTATCACCCGCTTTGCCAGATATTACACGCCGGCCGTATGCTTCGGCGCCCTGGCGGTGGCCGTGCTGCCGCCGCTCTGGGAGATGCTTATGGGAAATCCGGTGCTGTGGAGCACCTGGATCATTCGGGCGCTGACCTTTCTGGTCATCAGCTGTCCCTGTGCGCTGGTGATCTCCATTCCTTTAAGCTTTTTTGGCGGGATCGGCGCGGCGAGCGCCTGCGGGATCCTGGTGAAGGGCTCCAACTATCTGGAGGCTCTGTCGGAGACCCGATATGTGGTGTTTGACAAGACGGGAACGCTGACCAAGGGCGTTTTTCAGGTGACTCAGGTGCATCCGTCAGAGGGGGTGCGGGAGGAAGAGCTGATCGCGGCCGCGGCATACGCGGAGAGCTACTCTTCCCATCCCATCAGCAAGAGCCTGATCGAGGCCTACGGGAAACCCCTGGATCACAGTAAGGTGCAGGATGTGGAGGAGATCGGCGGCCACGGCGTGCGGGCGAAGGTGGACGGCGTTTCGGTGGCGGCCGGCAACGGGAAGCTGATGAAAACCCTGGGAATCGCCTGTGAGGAAGAGGTCGGCGTGGGCACGGTGGTCCACGTGGCGGTGGACGGTTCCTACGCCGGATATATCCTGATCTCCGACGTGGAGAAGGAGCAGTCAAAGGACGCCATTGCCGCCCTGCGGTCCGCCGGGGTAAAGAGGACGGTCATGCTCACCGGCGACAGCCGGAGGGTGGCGGATCACGTGGCGGAGCGCCTGGGCCTGGACGAGGTGTACAGCGAGCTTCTTCCCGACGAAAAGGTGGAGCGCATGGAGGAGCTTCTGCAGCGCAAGGGCAGACGGGAAAAGCTTGCCTTTGTGGGGGATGGGATCAACGACGCGCCCGTGCTTTCCCGCGCGGATATCGGCGTCGCGATGGGAGCGCTGGGCTCTGATGCCGCTATCGAGGCGGCGGACGTTGTGCTCATGGACGACGATCCTCTGAAGCTTGCGCTGGCAATGCGCATTTCCCGCAAATGTCTGCGCATTGTCCGTGAGAACATCGTGTTTGCCCTAGGCGTGAAAGCGGTGTGCCTGATCCTGGGGGCCGCCGGCATCGCCAACATGTGGGTGGCGATCTTTGCGGACGTGGGAGTCATGGTGCTGGCGGTGCTCAATGCCATCCGGTGCCTGAGAGTGAAGCGGTAAACCACATACAGGAACAAAGGAGAAGTCTCTGTCATAGAATGATAGAGACTTCTTTTGATGTGGGAGCCTTTTGCTTTGGACTGCAGGGAAATGATCCTATCCAATGATTATTACGATGCCATTGCCGACTATTCGGTGCGCAGGATGAGCGTGGAGGGCTACGATCTGTGCTATACGGATATCGAGAACGACTACACCGCTCTTTATATCAACCGGGCCGACGTCCCCGATCCCCTGGAAAATTTCTACGATTATCAGTACATGCCCAAGCTGTACGGACTGATGCAGAGGACCGACGTGACGGGAACTTTTGATCCCGCAAGCCTGATCGCCAGCGGGATCACTCAGGTGCAGCGGGAGCCGTTGGCCCTGACCGGAAGGGGCTGTGTGATCTGTGTGATCGATACGGGCATCAATTATCTGAATGAAGCCTTTCTGGATGAGAACGGCGACAGCCGGATCCTTGCCATCTGGGATCAGACCATTCAGGACGGAGAGCCGCCGGAGGGCTTTTTGTATGGGACGGAGTACACCAGAGAGGATATCAACCGCGCGCTTCGGGCCGAGGATCCCTTTTCCGTCGTGCCGTCCCTGGATGAGATCGGCCACGGGAGCATCCTGGCGGGCGTGGCGGCGGGCAGCAGGATCAACGGCGGTTTTTCCTATCTGGGGGCCGCTCCGGACGCAGATCTGGTGGTGGTAAAGCTGAAGGAGTGCAAGCAGTATCTGCGGGATTTTTATCTGGTGCCTCAGGACGTGCCCGCCTACCAGGAGAATGACATTATGTTCGCTCTCGCCTACGCGAACACCTTCGCGGAGACATTCCGCCGTCCCGTGATCATCTGCCTGGGGCTGGGCACCAATATGGGAGATCACACGGGCAGCTCCTTTCTGTCCCGCTACCTTGGCACCATCGCGGTGAGGAGAAGCCGGGTGGTGGTGGTGGGCGGGGGAAATGAGGGAAATGCGGGGCATCATTTTCAGGGGATGCTGCGCAGGCGCGAGGATTCCGCCGAGAGCGCCGTCGATGTGGAGATCCGCGTGGGAGAGGGCTCGCGGGGGTTCTACATGGAAATGTGGGGAAATGTGCCGGATGTATTTAACATCGGGATTCGCTCACCCGGAGGGGAGAGCATCCCGCCCATGCGGCTGGGCGTGGACCAGAGCATCACCTACAGCTTTGTCTATGAGCGGACCCGCATCACCATAGACAGTACGCTGGTGGAGCCGGCCTCCGGCGAGCAGCTGATCCGCTTCCGCATCCAGGTGCCCACCCCGGGGATCTGGACATTTCGCGTGATTCCCGTGGGGGAGATCCACAACGGAAACTTCAATCTCTGGCTTCCCATCACGGCGTTTCTCGACACCCAGATCTATTTTTTGACCGCCAGTCCCTACACCACGCTGACAGAGCCGTCGATGGCGCGGAATATTATCAGTGTGTCCACCTACAATGCGGAGAATGACAGCTTTTACACCGAGTCCGGCAGAGGGTTTTCCAGGGACGGCGCCATCCGTCCGGACTTTGCGGCGCCGGGCGTGAACGTGTCCACTGTCTATGGGAAGGACACCGGCAGCAGTCTGGCCGCCGCCATAGCTGCGGGCGCCGCCGCTCAGTTTATGCAGTGGGCGGTGGTGGAGGGGAACAATGAGAATGCGGAGAGCAGAGAGGTAAAGAACTACTTTATACGGGGGGCCTCCAGAGAGGCGGCCCTGAGATACCCGAACAGGGAGTGGGGCTACGGACGGCTGAACATGGTGGGGACCTTCGACGCGCTGATCGGGGTATAGGGGAAGTTATAAAATGTAAAAGACTTCTTAAACAAAAGAAACAAAAATCAGCCACAGCATAGCATTTATGCGGCACTGGCGGAAAGCACGCTGCGAGCAGCCCGCCATACGGCTATCTGAAAGACAGCGGGGATAAAAACAGATGAGTGGTTGACAAGGATGCAGCGCCCATCGTCAGGCGGATATTCCGGATGACATTGGAGGGTTACGGTCCGTATCAGATTGCGGCGCAGCTATCAAAGGATTCAGAGAAAGGGCTATGGCAGAGATGTTGTAGCCTTTTTTGTGCGGACTGTGCGCCTGCTGGACACCATTATCACGATACGAGCAGGAAACCGTAGTCAACTACAATGCCGGTGGCGGTCATGTGAAAATTGGACAGGCTTGCCGCCGATTTTCCCGACACCTACAAGCTGATCCGGCAGACGGACATCGACAAGACCTATTCCTTGCAGAAATCATACGTTACTTACCGTAAGCCGAGGAAGATAAGCGACAGACCGAGGGAACAGGCAAAGTGATGGAACATCACTTCGGAGGAAGATGCTGAAAATCAATTCAGACGGCAACTATCGGACGTTTTTCTAAAAACTTAACCCCTGATTTACAATTTTTATCCGATTTCAAAAGATTTCACATCATTAAAGAGGGGGGTTCACATCATATAGCAGAAAAATAAGAAATCTTTGCCGATATAGTAAGCAAAAGAACAAATAATTTTATGCGGCTTATGCTTATAGAAGCAGCTAAGTGACTGATTGTGAAAATACGGGAAAGTGGTTGACCGCCTGGAATTTCAGTATAAGACGGGAAATGCAGTGGTCGATACGCTGCTGAATACGAAATACCATGAGATCATGCGCACGCTGCCGGATTTACAGTTTCATGCGGATAAGCTGCTGTTTCCTGAAAAGCTGATGATACAGAGCTATGATATTGGCATCATTCTTGGAAATGCTCTGGATAATGCTTTGGAAGCCTGCAAACATCTGAAAGCAGAAGAACCGGAAGCGGAAACTTTTATCCGCCTGTCCTCTTATGCAAAGGGGAAAATGTTCTTTCTGGAAATAGAAAACAGTTTTGACGGAAAGGTGCTGCGGAAACAGGATGCGGAATTTCCGGTCACGACAAAGGCAGACAAAAAGGTGCATGGGATCGGACTAATCAATATCAAACACACCGCAGAAAAATATCATGGAGCGGTAGACTGGTCGATAGGGCATAACGTATTTACCCTGTCCGTTATGCTGCAAAATGAAAAGGGTATATAAAAATGGCAACTTGCCGGAAACGGATTTCAAACCAATAAAATTCAAGGAGGAAAACAAGGAGGATTTATTATGGCAGTAACAGGAGTAAATGAGTACACAAACACTTATGCGGCGTCAAACAGCGCCAACACAAAAGGGAGCAGCGGTTTAAGTGAAACAGCGCAGGATTATCTGAGTGAATTAAGACAGAAGTATTCGGATGTGAATATCACTGTGGCAGACTTTTCCAATCTGGAACAGCGGAAAGCGTATATGTTCAGTTGCAGCGGATCTAACAATATTGCAATTTCATCTAATATTGTTGAGAAAATGGCGTCTGATCCGGCAGCGGCGGCAAAATATGAAAAAGTAATTGCAGAAGTTCCCGGTTTGGGTGAAAGATTTAAAAAGGAAATTGAGGCTATGGGTGGAGAACAAATTGCCAGTGGCACTGTGATCGACAAAAATGGAAAGGTTACTTATTGGGGGATCAGTAAGGCTAAGCCGGTTGAAAATCCCGGAACAGTCTACAAAGAAAAGGTGCAGAAGCAGTTAGAGGAAAAACGGGCAAAGAAGAAAGAAGAAGAAAAGTTAAAGGAAAAGCGTCTGGAGCAGGCGGAAACGGCGGAACAGCTTTTGGAAAAACTGAAAACGGACTCACAGACAGAAGCAGCAGGAGATAGTGCGGTTACGGCAACGAAAATTCCCGAAGAAGGAAAAGGAGCACAGGTAGATTATACAATCTAATTTAAAATTGGAAACGGATTTCAAAGCAATAAAATTCAAGGAGGATGATCAAAATGACAATTAACGGAATCAGCGGAGCAAACACACAGACAGCACAGATGGGGATGAATCCGGCAATGGATTCGTACAGCAAGAATATTCAGAACCAGATTGCCAATGCGCAGAAGCAGTTGCAGGAGCTTTCTTCCAACGAAGAAATGACACTGGAAGAAAAGAGGAAGAAACGGCAGGAGATCCAGCAGCAGATCAGTGACTTGAATATGCAGCTCAGACAGCACCAGATCGAACAGCGCAGAGCGGAACGCTCAGAGAAACAGCAGGCGAAAAGTTCTTCTAT
This sequence comes from uncultured Oscillospiraceae bacterium, assembly GCA_947630395.1. Lineage (GTDB taxonomy): Bacteria > Bacillota > Clostridia > Oscillospirales > Oscillospiraceae > Pelethomonas. Next base: position 3,106 of record CANRHK010000001.1, on the reverse strand, counting down.
GGATGATATGCTTGGCGGGACAAATGCAAAGACAGACAGTAAGAGCACCGGACTTTCACAGGCAAGCATGACGGCGATGATTTCCGCAGACGCATCCATCAAGCAGGCAAAGGTGCAGGGCAGCGTGGCAATGAAGATGGAGGGCAGAGCCGGCGTTTTGAAATCAGAGATCAAGCTGGATGAAGCACGTGGTGGGGATGCAACGAAAAAGAAGGAAGAGCTTGCAGATGTAGAACAGACAGCTATGCAGGCAACGGCTTCTCAGATGGAAACACTTGGTGATGCGAATAAGGCGATGGAAGAAGCTGCTGAAGCAGAACGCACAGAGCAGAAAGCATCCGACAGCAAAGAAGAAAATACGGCACAGGCAGAAGGCAAAACAGCAGACGGCGCAAAAGGAGAAGAAGTGCAGGATGGCGTATCTGCGGGTGCGCAGGCAGGAAGCACAGAGAGTGCGCAGCCGGATAACGATGTGCAGACACAGGAAACACAGCCTGTCCAGGCAGCCGTTCCAGAAGCACAGGCGGAACAGGCAGCGGTCTATAACCATGTAGATGTGCGGTTGTAAAGGAGGAATGAGGTATGTCAACGATCAATAGTTTCGGTGACTATGCAAGCAGATACAATACCAATATGGATTATTCCACATTATTTGGCGGCGGCACTCCTTACATTGACAATGGCATGGGCGGGATCAATGTGTCAGACTATGCCATGATCAAAAACGGGAGCTATGGGAAGCTGATGAAGGCATACTATGCAAAGCAGGATGCGGACAGCCTCCAGACGGGCGATTCCTCTAAATCGCTTACCCTGATGCGGTCCAGTGCAGATTCCCTGAAAAAATCTGCGGAAGCGCTGGGTGATGCTTCTCTTTATGAGAAAAAGAAGTTCACAAAAAAAGATGAAGAAACCGGAGAAGAAACGGAAGTCTGGGATTATGATTGGGATGCCATTACAAAAGCGGTCAAGAGCTTTGTGGACGATTACAATTCCGTGGTGGAGCAGGCGGGAAATTCGGAGACGAAGAATGTGCTGCGCAATGCGGCATGGATGACCAGCATAACGGAGAAAGCGGGCAATCTGCTTTCTAAAGTAGGCATTACGATCGGCGCGGGCAATAAGCTGGAGTTTGATGAGGAAGCCCTGAAGAAAACAACAACTTTAGGGGAAAGCAGCATTGAGCTTGACAATATTTCCACATTAAAATCCCTGTTTACGGGATATGGTTCTTTTGCGGATAAGATTGCGCAGAAGGCGCAGGGAATTTCAAGAGCGGCAGCTAATGCGGCTGCAAAAGCCAGCGCTGTCGGATCGGCATATACTAAAAACGGCGCTTATTCCGATACTCTGTCTAAACTGTTTTCCAGCTCGATCGATGAAAAAGTAGGCGATAAAGACGAGAATAAATCATGGTGGGAAAAAGAACTGGAGGAAAAGGAACAGGAGAAAAGAGAAGCTTTTAAACCGGTAACTGATACAAAAAAGGACGAGGATGATGAATCCTGACAGCCAGTATATAAAGGATGAAAGTTTCAGCGAGACGATAAAGGATACTGCCTCGCTGAAACGGCATCCTTTAAAGAACGCTGGCGCATTTTTTAAGGAGATGATGTTGTGAATGTGACAATGTTTCGGACTTCGCCAGACACAGGAAAGTCCATATTTGCGGGGAATCTTCCCATGATGCAGAGAACGGGCTTAAAAAGTGTGCAGGATCAGGCAGAGTGCCAGCAGAAGGCGCAGAGCCAGATCGCATTTTGGGAGAACCAGAAGGAAAGCCTGAAAAATATGGAGTGCGACACGCTGGAAGCGATTGGCAAAAAGCTGGAGCGGTTTCATTCCTATGAAAGTGAAATTGCCGCTGTAAAAACACAGTATAATCAGGAACAGATGTGGCACGCAATGGACGAGGCGAAAGAGCTTGGCGAGAAGATTGCCGAGGAAGCTGAAAAATTCGAGCCTAAGACTGCCGAGGAAAGACGGGAGGATATGGCGGAAGAAGCGCTTGGAACAGACGAAAACAAGGGCGAGCTGACGGAAAGCATGGAAGAAATGCAGGAAGAAATGGCAGAGCTGACAGAAGATATGAGCCAGACGATGGAAGAAATCACGGAATCTGCGGACGGAACATATGACAGCTTGACGGAGGAAAGCATGGAAACAATGGAGGCTGCCGCCAGTGCAGAAATGCCTGCAGACAGCGCAGAGCTTTTGCCGGATCGGACAGTAAAATATAAGAGGATCGATGTTTTCGTTTAGCGGATGGATGCGCTATCAGGAGAAGAAAGTCAAGGAGGAATGGATATGCCAAACATTACAAATTACAGCTATCTCATTCAAAGTATGTTTGGCGGCAAAGGCATTTCCTGGGGAACAGGAGGAACTTTGCCGGGGGTGTTTCAATTTTCACAGTTAAACAGCAGTTCGATACAATCCCAGTTAAAGGCGGCGGGAATTGATACGAACAGTAAGCAGTACAAAGCCGTTATTCAGCAGATGACAAAGAGCGGCTGCACTGGCGGTATGTATACGAATGTGCAGGCAATCAAAAATCTGATGAAGCAATTTAATTCAGATGGAGATATTGTTGGTCCAGATGGATTGGCTGGACTTGTTGTTACGGGTGCGGGTGACAGCTATAAAAAGATAATTGATATTCCCGAAAGCAGCCGTGATGAAATATTTGAGTATGTGAAAAACGCCTATTTGGGACATAATGGGATGCAGACAGGAAATGGAACGACCGAAACTTATATGGATATGTATAAACAGTTGGATAAAGATGACAGGCTGTCTGGGCGTTATACATTAGACCAGTATCGCAAGGCATATAGTGAAGCATTTGTATCAGCGATCAGGGCTGTTGATCCTACATGGACACATGGCAATCCTGTGCCCTCTGGCGTTGTGGACGGCATTACCAGAGAAGCGGTGGAAGCGAATTTACACCAATCCGGCAATCGGTTATCAGCGGGGTTTGACAGGAAGATTTGATGTAAGTTGAAACGGATTTCAAGTTGTTAAACACAAGTCTGCAAATAAAAAGTCAAGCAGAAATTTGTGAACTTTGAAAATTTTATACAGGTTGAATGAAAAGCACAAA